>NZ_JACALO010000025.1:0-46753 GCF_030328185.1 Empedobacter sp. 225-1
TGAGCCCGATACAATATCGAACTCATTTTTATAATTATTAATTTTTAATCTGTCCAAACTTTTGGGTGCAGTCTAATAGAAGTCCTTTTTTTTATATTGATTGGTAATTTTCTAAATATTGAACGATCTTTTCTGCTAATTGATTTTTATAAGTAGTGCTTTGTAATGTTTCGGCATCATGATTGCAAATCCAAAAAATCATTTTCAGTTCTCGTCAAAATTACCTTGATATTTTTTTCTCTTGCTAATTTTTGAATTTTTTGTGCCAATTCTAACGAATATTCGCTTTCGGTGATAACGCTATTTTTTGATCCAATATCATGTCCTCCATGACCAGCATCAATTACAAAAGTTTTAGAATTTTGTGCAAATAAAGCTGAAGTTGTGATCAAACCTGCAATCGCAAAAAAATGGATTTTCTTTTTCATCGAATAGTGTTTTAAATTATTTTGAAGATAATCAATTATTTATGAAACAAAAATCTAATTGGATATATCATCTTTTTTAAGATATTAATTCTTCAATGCTTCAAAAATTTTATCTGCGATTTTTGGATAATTTTCTTCGTTTGTCAATAGTTTTCGATCTTCAATGTTTGTCAAATATCCAATTTCGATCATCACAATAGGAACTTGAGAATCACGTAGTATTTTTGCATTAGACTCTACAATTCCAAGATTTTCGAAACCTAAACTGCTGATGTTATTTCCTATTTTTTCGCCAAGTATTTTAGATTCTTCGAAAGTAGGATTCAATGGAGAAAGATGAATTTCAGTTCCTTTTTTCGAATCTTTTACATTATAATTTGCGTGAAGATACAAAACTAAATCTGGTTTGATTTCGTTAATTAATTTCGCTCGATTGGTATTGATAATTTGTTCGTCACCTTTGCGTAGCAAAACAAACTCAATATTTTCGAAAGGATTTTTTTCTTGTATTACCGTTGCAATTTTTAAGGCAATATCTTTTTCTTGAAATTCTTCTCGTTTTACGCCTGTGTCAGTCCCACCGTGACCTGCATCTAATAGAATAATACGTTTTGGTGAAGTAATTTTATTGTCAACAAAATTTGTTTGCGCAAAAAGACCTGTTGTTATAAATAAACAAATGATCTGAATTATTTTTTTCATGGTTGTTAAGATTATTTTGATCAACTTTTAGCAAGAATTGTGCATATTTTTCTAAAAACATAGTTAAAAAAACATTTTTTAAAATAATCCACGCGCTTTAATTTCTAAGTATTTATTGATAAGGTTAATAGATAATTCTTTTGGTTCGCAATAAATGGTTAAAATTCCGAATTGATGCAGACGGTTGATGATTAATTCTTTGTCGTAATTAAATTTTTCTGCAATCGTTTGATCATAAATATCTGTTGTTGTTTTCGCTTTTTGATGATTTAATTTCTTTAATTCCGAATTTTTGAACATAATCAAAACGACTACATGCGATTTTTTAATCAATTTCAAATAAGGTAATTGACGTTCTAAAGCGTCAATTGTTTCAAAATTGGTGTAAATAAATAGGAGTGAACGTTGCGTTAACTTTCGTTTAATGTAAGCATACAATTGTCCAAAATCACTTTCCAAAAAATCGGTTTGTACATTGTATAATTTTTCCAAAATCAATTGCATTTGATGATTTTTTCGATCTGCAACGACATGATCTTGAATTTTTTTGTTGAAAGTAATTAACCCAGCTTTTTCATTTTTTTGGAGTGAAATATTTGCGATGACTAAACTCGAATTGATCGAATAATCTACTAATTTTAAACCATCAAAAGGCATCCGCATCGTTCTTCCCAAATCAATTAACGAATAAACAGGTTGCGATTTTTCTTCTTGAAATTGGTTGACCATTAACCGATTTGCTTTCGCAGTAGCTTTCCAATTAATCAATCTGTATTCGTCACCAGTTGTATAATTTTTGATGTTTTCGAATTCTGTATTGGTTCCAATTTTTCGAATTTTTTTCATTCCAAATTGATTCTGAACTTGAGCAGTTGAATACAACTGAAATTGTTTGAATTGTAGATAGGAAGGATAACAAGCGATCGCTATTGGTTCGTTAACTTTTATCTTTTTCTCAATGAAACCAAAAATAGAAATAAAGACATTTGTACTTCCAAATTTATACGAACCTCTTTCTGTTGGACGAATTTTGAAATCAAATTTGGTGTTCTGACTACTTTTAAATCGTTTTTTCAATTCGAATTCTCTCAATTGCAACTGAAGTGGAAATTCTTCTATAATTCTCACATTTAACGAAAATTGATAATTATTTGTAACTGAAAGTTCTAATTCATTTTCATCTCCATTTGAAAATCGTTCCGGATATTTTCGACTAATTTCTAATGAATTTTTAGGAAGAAAAACCAAAAAAATTTCAAGGATAACGCTCACTATAAATAAGAGTGTTACCATTTTTGCCACCAAGAAAATAGGAGATAAGAAAAAGGCAATCACATAACAAAATGCAACAAAAAATCCCGCATAAAAGAAGCGATTGGTAAGAAATAGGCTTTTGAAAAATTTCATTAACGAGGAATTTCTACACGATCAATAATTTGCTGAATGATATGTTCAGTTGTAAAACCTTCCATTTCTTTCTCAGGAACCATAACAACGCGATGCCCTAAAATTGTATGTGCAATTTGTTTGATATCTTCTGGAATTACAAAATCACGCCCATTAACTGCTGCATTTGATTTAGCAGCATCTAAAATGGCAATAGAAGCACGAGGCGAAGCGCCTATGTATAATGTTTGATCGATTCTGGTTTGATGAACAATCGTTGCAATGTAGGTAATCAATGCATGGTGTACAAAAACAGATTTTATTCGATCTTGAAAATCAATGATTTCATTGCCAGTAATTACTTTTTCAATTAACGATTCTTTGTCAATATTTTTGCGTTCTTGTTGTTCTTTTAATAATTCAATTTCACTTTCAAGTGAAGGATATTTAACATATATCTTGAACATAAAACGGTCCAATTGCGCTTCAGGTAATCGATAAGTTCCTTCTTGTTCGATGGGATTTTGTGTTGCAAAAACTAAAAAAGGTGCTTGTAACGGGTAAGTTATACCATCTACAGTGACTTGTCTTTCTGACATCGATTCGAATAAAGCGGCTTGCGTTTTTGCAGGAGAACGGTTGATTTCATCAATTAAGATAATATTCGAAAAAATAGGACCTTGTTTGAATTCAAATTCATTGATTTTTGAGTTAAGGATAGACGTTCCAATCACATCAGAAGGCATTAAATCTGGTGTAAACTGAATTCTACTAAAACCAGAATCGATGGTTTTTGCCAATAATTTTGCCATCATTGTTTTGGCTACTCCAGGTAAACCTTCTATCAATGAATGTCCGTTCGATAATAAAGCTAAAATCAATTGATCAATCACATCGTCTTGTCCAACGATTACTTTTTTCAATTCATTTTTTACAGCTTGCATTTTATGTTGTACATCGGAAAAATCAATTCTATTTTCGAATGGTTGATAAGTATTTTCGTAGTTCATTAGATATTTGCTTTTTGTTTATAGTTTTCGATGATTTGATACACAACTTTCAGGTCGTGTTCATTCGGTTGATTTTTCTGGGAAATATTTTTTAGAATTGTAAAATTTTCAAGGCATTCCTCTTGACTTAAATTTGCTTTTTGTGCGACAAGTTCGATGAATTGTTTGTTGGTAATATCATCTGTATCAATTAAAAATGTTTTTCTCAATTTATATAAAAAATAGTCAATTTTCTTTGAAATAATGTCTTTTACTTCACCATTTTCTTGGTACAAAGAAGAAATTGTTTTGGCAAATTCCACGGTATGGTTTTCTTCTTTTGTGTAGATTGGAATAATACGTTGTTCGCTTTTACTTCTAAAAATAAGGAAGAGAAAAAGTAAAATCAATAAAGTTGTCCAAGCTGCTTTTAATGCAGGTTCTGCCATAATAAATCGCATCATCGAAGAACTTCCTGCATAGGTTTTTGAGGTATTGTACCAAAAAATAGTTTTTCCATTTAAGGGTTCTAAAACCGATTTTGCATAAAAATAATTATCTTCATTCAGTAAATAATAATTCGAAAAGTAAAGAGGTTCAGCATGATATAAATAAAAACCTTTATAAGATTCAGGTTTTATTTTCAGGTAATTTGGATAAGTCTTATTTTCATACGTAATAGTTCCAATAACTTCAGAATCAGTTGTGATTTCACTAAAATAATGATGATCAACTTCTTTTTTCTTCTTTATTTTAAATGTTTTGTCCGTTTTAAGTTTAAAATCATTTTTAATGATTTGCGTTTTGTTGTATAGTAAATCTTCTTCGATAACAGTAGAATCCGCATATACAGTGTCAAAAACGATTGCATCATCCAAACCATTCGTGTCGTCTCCAAAATTATCGTAATAATCTGCGATGAATACAATACCACCATTTCTGGCAATATTACTTAATAGATTTTTTGCAACAGTATCGAAATAAACTTCTGAGCCGATGACAACAACCGCATAATCTTTTGCCTTTTTAGAATCGATTTTTAGTTCAGATAGCTTTTCTAAATCATGTACTTTTCCTTTTGATAAATTACCAATTTCTTTGTGCATCACATATAATCCGTAAGGATCTTTACTGTTTTGAACAAGATTTACTTTCCACGATTTAGGTAAATCGTAGCGAAGTTTTTGCATTGAAAAAGCAATAAATCCAATCAATAAAACAACGCCAAATAGAATGCTTAATTTTTTCTTCATGAGGCTAAATATTGATTAAATTGATTAAAAATTGATTTGAATTCAGTGTATTTATTCGCATCTAATTGAAATTCTCCGAACCAAACTTGATTAAAAATTTTTGTATTTTGACTGAATGTACGTTGAGCTTTTTCGTCTTTAATTTGATTGATAAATTGTTGATTGGTTTTTTTAGGATTCCATTCAATCCAACCTTTTTTATCTAAATTTTGTAAGTTTTGATAATGTAAATAACGAATTGCTAAAGCGTAATTTTCTTCATTTTCTGCTTTGTTGATTAACGAATCAAGGTTAACATTAACCAAATTCTCTTCTATAAGATCAAAATCAGATTCATCGTATAAATTTTTAGCATTTTTTTTCATGATTCCACCATTTTTGTAAACACGGAACGCTATGAAAATTAGGAATAAACCAATTGTGAAATAAAAAATTATTTCCCAAGGTAAGTAAGTTAGAAATTGTATGATTCTTTCGAATAATTTTGTAAAAAATCCAGGTTCAAATTCTTTTTCAGGTTTTGGAACATCATTATAATCAAAATCTTTTCCAGTATATTTTTCTTTAAATGCTTTAAATTCTGCAGTTTTTTCTTGTGCGAAAATGAAAAGTTGAACGAAAAATAGTGAAATTGTCAAAAATAATTTAAACTGTTTCATTCGATTCCAAAATTTGATTAAACAATTTCGTTTTTTGTCTATTTTTTTGAATAGGAAAAATGATGTAATACCACACAATTAGACATAAAGAAAGCAGGATAACAGCAAGGCTAATAAAAATATTAACATCGTATAAACGTGTGATAAATCCTTCGATAAAACCAGCAAGAATAAACATTGGAACTGTACTTAAAAGAATCATAACAGCTTCTTTTGCTTTGATAATCAGCGATTTTTTTCGGGATAACGTTTTAGGAAACATAAATCCATTTCCTAACATAAGTCCACATGCTCCGGCGATAATAATCACAGAAATTTCGATTGTTCCATGCATCCAAATTGCTGTCATCGCTTTACCAAGAACACCTTCTTTGAAAAACATATAATGAAAAGCGCCTAACATAATTCCGTTCGAAAAAAGAATATATCCTGAGCCAATACTGAAAAATAAACCTAAGGTAAAAGCTAAAAATGCAACACGAATATTGTTTATGGTAATTGCTAAAGAAGAACCCGTTTGGCTTCCCGATTTATAAATTGCTGCCGGATCACCTTTTTTGATGTTCATTAAGGTTTCGTCCACGTATTGATTTCCTAAAATTAAGCGTGTAAAATCGGGATCAAAATGTGAAGATAGAATTCCAATTAAAACTGCTAAAGCAAAGATCAGGAAAGAATATAACAACATTTTATGGTTTTTATACACCACATTTGGGACATCTTCTTTAAAAAATTGTACAAATTGATTGCTTGATGTTCGTTGATCTTTGTAAACTGATTGATGTGCAAACAAGGCTAACTCGTTCAAATAATCCTTCGTCTTACTTTTTGGATAATAAGTTTGAGCAAACGCCAAATCATTTGTAATTTCGATGTAATTTTTTGCTAAAACATCTGGATGAACTTCAATTTTATTTTTTAAATTATGTTCAATATCAGACCATTTAGCCTTATTTTTATCAATAAAATGCGCTTCTCTCATTGTAGAGTAGTTGTTAGTGAATCAAATATATGAATAAACTTTTAGTCAATACACCTCAAAACGTGCAAATCGCTTACAATATTGCACCTATCGGAAAACGATTGCTGGCGTATATTATCGATATGATTATTCGTATCATAATGGTGTATGCATTGGCTTATTTTTCTGATTTTATACCTAACAGAGATGAATGGTTTCTGATGGGGATTTATAGTGTGAATGGATTTATATTTTTGCTGTATCCATTGATTTTAGAGATTTTGATGAAAGGTCAAACGATTGGAAAATGGTTGATGAAAATTCGCGTGATTCGGATAGATGGAAACCGAGCGAATAATTTTGATTATTTTTTACGTTGGGTGATTGGTATAGTTGAGTTGTTTTTATTTGGTGGATTTATCGCATTAATTACGATGATTGTTAATAAAAAAGGTCAACGTTTAGGCGATATTGTGGCGAATACTTGTTTAATTGATTTGAACCCGAAATTAGATTTGTCTCAAACCATTTTTGCCGAAGTTTCAGAATCGTATAAGATTCGTTTTCCAGAGGTTTATCGTTTATCGGATCGTGATATTAATATTGTAAAAGAAAATTTTACATCTGCTTTGGAGAATAATAATTATGATATTCTACTAAAATTAACTCGAAAATTAGAGGAAATCATGGAAGTAAAAAGTGATGGTTTAGGAAATATTGATTTTATACAAGTTGTGATTCAAGATCATTATCATTACCACAAAGACAAGTAAACAGTATCTTTGCATAAAATTTAGAAGAAATGAATTGTCCTTGTTGTTCAGGAAAAGAATATAAAAAATGTTGCGAACCGTTTCATTTAAACAATGAAGTTCCAAAAACGCCAGAGGAATTGATGCGTTCTCGTTATTCAGCTTTTTCAAAAGTTATGCCTAAATATTTGGTTGATACGACGCACGAATCTACCCGAAAAAATAATGATTTTAGTGATATCGAAGATTGGGCAAAATCAAATAAATGGTTGAAGTTAGAAATTGTTTTTGCAAATGCCGATAAAGTTCGTTTTAGAGCTTATTATCAAGATAAACAAGGGGAAATCTATGAGCATGACGAGCTTTCTACATTTGTGCAAGAAAATGGCAAATGGTTTTATGTAGATGGAGAGTTTTATTAAATAATAAAGCCTCTGATAAAGAGGCTTTAAGTTATAGTGTTGAGTTGTTATAACGTGTTAAAATATCCAATAAATCAATATCATCCATGCGTTGATTTTCAATTTCCTTTAATAATTCAGGATGGTCTGCAATCGCTTTATTAAGTTGGTTTTTACGATGATTAAACATGCCCAAAGGAAAAACTTCATTTTTTTCATTAACTAAATAATCGTGGTAGCTTATCGAGCCATCCATCGGATGTTGAGAAATTCTTTGATACCATTTTATTTTTCCATCATAAACTAAAACTTTCAATTGATTTCCATCGTTTACATAAGTCACTTTACGATCATATAAGTTAGTGAAAGATAAAGATTTGATATCTTTTGCTTTAATTTTTGCTGTTTTCTTCTTGTTGTCATCAACTAAGATGGATTTTTTATAAAAACTGGCATCGTTAATAAGTTTTTTATTAAATAGATTGACAATTACCATCATTTTTGATTGGATTGTATCATTATTCATCTTCACTAATTCTACATCTACATACCTTTTTTGAGCGTAAGTAAAGCTTGAAATAATCAAGAATAATACAGCAAATAGTTTTTGTTTATTCATATTTTGAAAAGTGTTTATTTTTCTATTTCATTCAATGTTTCCATTTTTTTTGTAGCCAAGAAGCCTTTAATATCTTCAAAATGTTCTTTGACGCGTTTATTTCCAAATTCGAACACTTTTTCTGCTAAACCATCTAAGAAATCACGATCGTGAGAAACTAAAATTACGGTTCCTTCAAACTCTCTCAACGCATCTTTGATGATATCTTTTGTTTTCATGTCCAAGTGATTTGTTGGCTCATCTAAAATTAACACATTATAAGGTTCTAATAATAATTTTACCATCGCCAAACGTGTTTTTTCTCCACCTGACAAAACTTTTACTTTTTTATCGATATCATCGCCTTTGAACATAAATGCACCCAAAATACTTTTGATTTGTGTTCTGATATCACCTTCGGCAATACGATCAACAGTTTCGAAAATAGTCAAATCTTCGTCCAATAATGCAGCTTGGTTTTGAGCAAAATATCCAATTTGAGCATTGTGACCAATTTCTAATTTTCCATTATAATCAATCTCGCCCATAATTGCTTTAATCATTGTCGATTTTCCTTCTCCATTCTTTCCAACCAAAGCAACTTTTTGACCACGTTCAATCACCATATTCGCATCATTAAAGACAATATGATCACCGTAGGATTTGTCTAAATTTTCGACAATAACAGGATATTGACCAGAACGTGCAGCTGGTGGGAATTTCAATTTAAGAGCAGAAGTATCCAATTCATCGATCTCAATTATATCTAATTTTTCTAACATACGAACACGCGATTGCACTTGTTCTGTTTTAGAAAATGTGCCACGAAAGCGCTCGATAAATGCTTTATTTTCAGCAATAAATTTTTGTTGTTCATCATACGCTTTTTGCTGATGAATTCTACGATCTTGACGCAGAACCAAATAGTCGGTGTATTTTGCTTTATAATCATAGATGCGGCCCATCGTTACTTCAATTGTTCGATTGGTAATATTGTCAACAAATGCGCGGTCATGCGAAATAACCATGACAGCTTTGGCTTGATTTTTTAAGAAATCCTCTAACCATTGAATCGATTCGATATCCAAGTGGTTTGTTGGCTCATCCAATAAAATTAAATCTGGTTTGCGTAAAAGAATTTTAGCCAATTCAATTCGCATACGCCATCCTCCAGAAAACTCGGAAGTTGATCGATCGAGGTCTTCTTGCGAAAATCCCATTCCTTTCAAAACTTTTTCTACTTCGGCTTCGTAATTTACTTCTTCTATCGAATAAAATTTTTCGCTTACTTCTGTCATACGCTCGATTAATTTCATGTACGCATCACTTTCGTAATCAGTTCTTACAGTTAATTGCTCATTGATTTCATCAATTTCATTTTTCATCGAAAGATATTCAGCAAACGCTTTTGACGTTTCTTCGCGAACTGTACAATTGTCTTCAGTAAGCAAATGTTGAGGTAAATAAGCGATGATTGCATCTTTTGGCGCTGATATATTCCCTAAAGAAGGCTTGTTGAGACCTGCAACAATTTTTAGTAAAGTAGATTTACCTGCTCCGTTTTTGCCCATCAAGGCAATTTTGTCATTTTCATTTATCACAAAACTAACTCCACTAAATAACGTTGTAGAACCGAATTGAACGGCAATATCATTAACTGTAATCATATTTTTATCGAATAATTGCGGCAAAGATAATTGAATTATTTTGTAGATTTATTTAATTTTAATAAACACGACATTGAAATATTTATACCTTATTTTCTTCTTTTTATTATTCTTTAATTGTAAAAATAAAGCACAAATAGAAACTTTAGAAACTTCAACATTTAGAAAGAAAAACGATTCTCTTGACTATTTTACAAGAAGATATATTGATGATTCAACTTACTTGGAAAATGGTTTCACTAAAAATCATCTTTTAAAAACTATTGACACGCTTCGTTTATTAGGTAAAAATAAAGAAATAGGAAGTTTAATTGGATGGAGTTCAGATTTACATCATGTAAATGATAAATTAGAAACTGTTGCTATGTCTCAAAATATTAGAATTAATGGAAAAATATATAAAAATCAATATAAAGTTTTTAAACAATCAGAAAACTTAAAAAAAGGAGTTATAAATAATGATTTCAGTTTTTATTATAAACACACGAAAGATTCTATCATTGTAAATATTCCGAAATATATGTTATCAAGCTTTGAAAAATTAGAAACCTACGTTTGCATACTTTGTTCTGATAAATTAGTTAATGACTTTTCAAATAAAGAAATCATAAAAATTTATGATACAGTATTTATAGACAAAAAAGTAAACTCTAGTTCAACAAGTAAATATTTATTCTTTGATCCTAAAAATATTAAACAAAATCAAAATTGTTATTTTCAAGTCTTACAGAAACAAAAAAAAGATAATACAATCATAGAAACTACAATGTATTTTAAAAAATAAAACAAATTAAGAATAATCAAGAAGCTAAATTTTTAGAAATATTGAAACAAAATAATATTCGATTTAATTCAAAAAAAATCATTGAATAAAAAAATCCGAGAAAGTGAAATTTCTCGGATTTATATTTAATTTGAAAATCGAAATTAGTTTTTGATTAATTTCTTTGTTACTGTTCCGTTAGTTGTTTCAAATTTTAAGATGTAAACACCTTTTGGTAAATTTTCGGTAGAAATACTTCCTTTTTGACCGTCAAATTTCACTGTTTTAGTTGAAACGACTTTTCCTGTCATATCAACAATATCAACTTTGATATCATTTTTGATAGATTTATCTGTAATATAAACGATATCTTTAGCAGGGTTAGGATACATTTGGAATGTAGATTCTTTGATATCAGACGTAGATAATTTACATTCTAATACATCTGCAGGAGGCATATCAAAAGCTTCTGTACCATCAATTCTACTATTTGCACTTCCTTGTTTTGCGCTGTAACCTAAACCACGATTAGCGAATGCTTCCCAAATATCACACTTGTTAGCACCTTCAAATAATTGCTCATCTGCTTTTAAGATTGCATCGCGACCATCAACAAAACCTGGAGCACAAGGTTGTAGTTTTAGTCCTGTCATTACTAACTGTATAGTCATGTTGTTACCTGCTTTTCCGTTATACATATCTGGAGAGAAGCCATATTTGTTTACCATTTTCCAGTTTAAATCCCAAAGCATAGATGCCCAAACATAACCTGTATTATGAGGAGAGTCGCCATTTCCAAAGCTTTTTAATAAACCGTATCTGGCAGGATTAACAGTTTTGTCAGTAGAATAGACTGTAGGACGAATACCAGCGCCTTCTGGAGATTGATTTGTAGCAAAAGTACCAATACCTCTTTTGGTTGTACTTGTATCTGTTGGTAATTGCGTAATCATCAATCCAAAGAAATCAGACCAACCTTCTCCCATTTGTTCAAGGTTACTTAAACAGTTCGCATTTGTAATAGGACCTGTTAATCGATTAGAAATTCCATGTCCATATTCGTGAGCGATAATACCGTTGTCTAAACTTCCGTCAATATAAGAATCTTCACCTTTTACAAGCGAAGCATTCACAACCGTTTTATTTTCTAATTCTTTTATAATAGCGTCACCGTCTGCTTTGCTAATAGAAATTGCAGGAATTGTAATTGTGGTATCACTACCTGACATATTAATCATTCCAGCGACATTATTTACAATAATAGCTCCTTTTGCTCCTGCGTTTTGTGCGGTTTTTACTTTTGATTCAAAAGAACAATCTCCACGATAGATGACAGCAATTTTATCATTTACTTCTGCTGTGTTAGTAATTGTTCCACATCCATCGTATGGAGTTCTAGTGGTTTCACTTTTTAAAAGTAAAGTTAAGTCTTTTGTTAAAGCTGTAGAAGTCAAAGCTCCTCCCCAAGTAGGGATAGTTGCTTGATATCCACCTGCAATATTTTCGGGTGAATTGATAATAAGTGGTACTGGTGTTTTTTTCCATAGATACATCGCCATTCTTGGAGATCTACCATCTGGCGGAGTAGCAAATGTAGCGTTGTTAATAGCTCCTATTGACAAACCTGTTTGTGCCAATGCAACAACATCATCATTTGCTGTACCACCTTTGTCAAAGTTTTCTTTTTGAAAGTTTCCGTTAGCTTCTGTGAATCCATAGTTGTAGAAAATATCATGCATCATATTGTTCATATAGAACAAGTTTGTAGTTGCAGCTTCCCAATTTGTGTAAGGATGTTCAGTTAAATCCATTGGAAAATCGAAATTCAAATTATTTCCACCGTCAGCATAATCGGTATCTTTTAATGTGATTGTGTTGTATGCAGAATTATAAGTTTGATATCCAATAGAATTATGATCTCTTACAGCTCGCACGTTATTACCTTCTGTTCTTGTTTTTATTGTTGAATCTGCTGTATTGTGCCAACCGTTAGGAGAAGCTACAGCGTTAAAAACAGAGGAATTGGCAAAAGATCTTCCTCCACGATTAGGAGCTTCTAAAGGTAATTGGTAAACATTGTATTGAGGAGCAGCTGCATTATTAACGTCACTATATAACCAATCCCAATCTGCTTTATTGAATGTTGCTAAATTCTCATTATGAAAAGATCCATGGTCAAATCCACAACTTAATGTGTTGTTATGTTTTTCGATAATTTCGCCATTCATTGCATTGATGACAACATGAATGATATCGTTTTGGTTTTCTTTTACTAATTGATAACTAAATGTATAGCTTAAGATTGCTTGATTATCTTCATTAATGTAATAAACAAGTTCAGCAGACTCTTCATTAGAGAAATAAATTCCTTCTTGAGTTGAGTTGGTATTAGATAAAATTTTTAAACCTTCAAATTGTGCGGCTTTGTTCAAAGCATCGTCCATACTAAGAGCAGGAGAAATGTTGGCATTATTTAAAGAAATATTAAAATTCTCTGATGAAGTTTTAGAGATGACTTGGTTTTCCTTAATAATATAAGTTGAGTAACTGTTATAAATCGGAATACCTTGATAAGTTCTTTGCGTGTAAACTCGTTGTGTGGCGTTGTCATTAATTGTTTGAGCAAATTTGTACTCAACATTACCAGCTATTGCCTTCGTTTCGTAATTATCTACAATTTGCTCTGCCGTTTGGGCGTGCGCAGCCATAGATAAAACAAACGCTGAAAATAGCAGCGTTAAATTTTTCTTCATTTCAATATTGTGTTAATTCGAAAACTAAATTAATGATTAGATTTTGAAGAAAAAAGTTGCAAATTAAAAATAAAAGCAGTTAAATTATAAGGCAAAGCTCTTTGAGGAAGTCTGAATAATAAACTCATTTAATAGAGTTTTGTAGAAATAAAAAAGGTCAGAATTCGTTCTGACCAAAATTAAATAAGTTTTTATTATAAATTTTTATAAATTTCTCGAATAACTCCATCAGAAAGTCCAACTTTTGGAACATGTATTTTTTTTGCATGCGACCATTTTAGCACATTATTATATATTTCTAAAGCATATACAACAACATCTGCACGATCGGGTTTCATATTAAAGTTTTGCATTCGTTCTTCAGCAGTCATGCTTTGTAGGGTTTGGTAATGTTTTTTAACATAAGTACTGCTTAATGGCATTCCCAATTTTACTCCCGAATATTTGTACACATGGTTGATATTTCCTCCAGAACCAATTAATTCTATTTCATCATGTCCAATGTTTTCTTGAATCCATTCTTTCATTTCTTCAAAAGTAGTTGGAGCAACTTTGTTTTCTAATAAACGAACAGTACCAACTTCAAATGATTTTGATGTAAAAACCTTGTTATCTTTTAATAAAGTTAATTCAGTACTACCACCACCAACATCCACATATAAATAGATTTTTTTATCTTTGATAAATGCACCTAATTCGGTATTAAAAAGTAATTCTGCTTCTGTTTTTCCATCAATAATTTCGATGTTAATGCCAGACTTTTTCATCACTTTTTTAACTACTTCATTGCCATTTTTTGCTTCGCGCATAGCAGAAGTTGCATAAGCTTTATATATTTCTACATCATAAACTTTCATCATTAAGGCATACGATAACATGGCATCACAAATACGTTCCACGTTATTTTCGCAAATTTGTCCATCAATAAAAACGTCATGTCCCAAACGAATTGGCATGCGGACAATACTCGTTTTATTAAAAATAGGTGCACGACCTTCTTCTTCATAAACATAATTAATCAACAACCGCATAGCGTTAGAACCTATATCAATTGCGCCTAATTTTCTAATCTTCATTTTCTTGTTCGTTTAATTCTTTTAAATATTCGTAGGTTGTGTATTGAGAGCGATTTGGTTTTTTATTATTTCGTTTATATTCTAACGATGATGCCGCTGTAATTTTACGGCCTTTTATATTATCTTCAAAGCTAAGGTTAAACGTATCCATGACTATTTTCTTGAATTTATGATCGTAAATTGGACAAGCCACTTCGACACGGTTATCTAAATTTCGTTCCATCATATCAGCCGAAGAAATATAAACTTTATCATCGCCTGCATTTTTGAACCAATAAATTCGTGGATGTTCCAAAAATTTATCAATTACACTTACACATTCGATATTTTCGGATAGATTTTTAACTCCTGGAATCAAACAATTAATTCCACGAACAACCAAACGTACTTTGACACCTTTCTGTGATGCTTTATATAATAAATCGATGATTTGTTTATCGCTTAAACTATTTAGTTTCATATTGATTTCGGCAGGTAAACCAGCTTGATGATTTTTAACTTCTCGCTTAATCATCTTCACAATTTTTTTGCGCGTTCCATAAGGTGAAACCAATAAATGATTGTAGGTTAAATTTAAATAGTTTGCTCCGAAAAATTTAAAAATCTGTTCTACATCTTTCGTGATTCCAGGATTTGTTGTGAAATATGTGTAATCCGTATAAATCTTTGCTGTTCCTGCATGAAAATTACCTGTGCTGATAAATACATATTTCTGAGCTAAACCATTATCAGGCTTACGTTCAATGTAACCAATTTTCGAATGTACTTTCAGTCCAGGAACTCCGAAAATAACATTAACACCAGCTTCCTGTAATTTCTTTGACCACATGGCGTTGTTTGATTCATCAAAACGTGCGCGAAGTTCTAAAACAGCAGTAACTTCTTTGCCATTCATTGCAGCGTTTATCAACGAATGCATCACTTGCGAATCTTTGGCAACGCGATAAATAGTGATTTTAATTTTTGTTACTTTAGGATCAATTGCGGCTTCTCTCAAAAATTTTAATAGCAACGAATAATCGTGATATGGTGCCATCATCATTTCTTCGTTTTCAGAAAAAGCCTGAAAATAACTGTTGTAGCTAAATGGTTTATTCTGAATAATTGGTTTGATTTTATCATATGTTAAACCAGAAATATCAAAGCTTGGAAAACTCATCAAATCGCGTTTGTTGTGGTATTTTCCTCCTGGATTGATACTGTCATATTCGTCAAGTCGTAATTTTTTCAAGAAAAATTTTAGTGTATCTGGCGCAATTTCGGCATCGTACACCAATCGAACAGGAACTCCTTTTTTACGATTTTCTAAACTGTTTATCACTTTTTCTAATAAACTATGTTCTAAGTCATTATCAAAATCGAGTTCACTGTCGCGCGTAATTTTAATTGAATGTGCTTCGATTGATTCGAAATCAAACATCTTGAAAATATCTTTCAAATGATAACGAATAATATCTTCCAAGTACATCACATACGTATTTTCGTCAAACTTTGGAAGCACGATAAAGCGTGGAAATAAATGGGTTGGCACAATCAAAAGAGCATATTGAATTTTATCTTTTAATTGCATTTTGACAGCTAAATAAAACGATCCATCACGCAAAGGCGGTGCTTTTTTGATGTCGTCTAAAATAAATACACCAACAGTATGAATAAATTCGTTATAAAAATATTCGGAAATAAATTCTAAATAATTTTCTGGAATAGAAGTGTCATCAATTACAAAAATGTTGTGATTTTCTAATTCTTTGAACAATTGATTGTGTAAATCATCGTACTGAACACGCTGTTGACGAACAATTTCATTAATTTCGTCAATCAATTCTTCATCGGTTTGATCGGGTACAATATTTTGGTAAACAATTTCAACGTCTTTGAACTGTATTGAACGCAAAATTGTTGAATAGCGAACAGAATAAAATTCGTCTAAATTATTAGAATAAATTCCCAAAAAACGAATTCGTTCTAACAATGGAACAGTTTCGTCAGAAGCTTCTTGCAACACACGTGCATTGAAAGAAAGCCAGCTGATTTCTCGGTTGATGTATTTTTTCATTTAATTTCTTTAGGTGTAATTATTTTCATGGTTTTACCTTTTGCAATCGTTTTCCAATTATCTGAATCGAATTGTATCCATACAAATCCAGATGTTGGGAGATTGTAAATCATTTCGTTTCCTAATTGATTTGTAATGTCGGTAAACGCAGGATTATGTCCAAAAATAAGAACATTTTGCAATTGATTGTCCAAATTTCTAATCCATTTATCTAATAAATAATGAGAAAATGTATATAAATCATCTTCGATATGAATTATTTGCGAGGGAAAAAGAATTGGTTTGACCAATTGAGAAGTTTCTTTAGCTCGAACGGCTTTGCTCGAAAATACTTGGTCAAAGTTTAGTTCAAAAATTTCGTTTAAATAGTGCGCAATTTTTTTCGTTTTCAATTCACCAATGTCAGTAATAGAACGGAATTGATCAGACACATTTTCGTTCCATTTACTTTTTGCATGACGCATTAAAAATAAATTTTTCATAACGCAATTAATTAAAAAAGAAACAGTAGTTAAATCTAATCATTATCTAACAAAAAGAATTAACTACTGTTAAAATTTTATTGATTTTTTTAAAGATTACCTTCGTAATTTTTAAAATCATTTTTTACCCAATCAGGTAATTCCATTGATTTTTTTGCTTCCATATCGTACATTACTTGTGTACTTTTTCCGGTACAATGAATCAAATCTTCCCCGTTTTCATTTTTACTTGTTACGATATATTCGAAATCAAAACTTTTGTTTCCTAATTTCGATACACGAACGCCAATACGTGGTTCTAAAGCATTAGGACGCAATTCTATTTGATAATTCGCTTCCATGTGAGCAATCACAAACATATGTCGTGTCCATTGCCACTTTTTGCTTGAAGCCTGCATATAATAGGCGCGACCAATTTGAAAATACTCGAAATAAAACACATTATTTACGTGACCAATTGGATCAAAATCACTCCAACGAGGTTCTAAGGGTTTAAAGAATTTAAAGTTTTCTAAGTTCATTTATTATTGGGTTTTGTATTAATTGTCTTCGGGATTTGGATCAATAAATTCGTATCGATACAATTTTACTAACCAAAAGAATACAGAAAATAAGATTGGTCCGAAAATAATTCCGATAAATCCGAAAAGATTTAAACCAACGATTACTCCAAAAATAGTAATTAATGGATGAACATCTGCCATCTTTTTTTGTAAAACTAAACGAATCAAATTGTCAGAAAGTCCTACCACTACAAAACAGTAAATCAATAATCCAATTGCGTGTCCTGTTTCTCCACTTGCAAGTAAAAATAAAGCTAAAGGAACGTAGATTAATGCAGCTCCTACGACGGGTAACATTGCAGCAAAAATGGTTAAAACAAACCAAGTAAATGCATCGTCTACACCAAATATTAAGTATCCAATGTAAGCAATTACGGCTTGTATAAACGCTGTCAAAGGCATTCCAATAGCGTTAGAAATTACCAAATCTTTTAAATCAGTATTCATTCGTTTAAGGTTGCTTGTTTTAAAAGGAATTGCTGAGTAAAACCAGTTTTCAAGTTTCTGATGATTCATTAACATAAAGTATAGAATAAGAAATGCAACACCTAATTGCACTGTCATATCCATAGAGGCATTCAGGGTTTTTTCTAATAATTTTCCACCGACTTGTGTAATTTTTTCAATATTTGTTGCGCTAAATACATCAATATGAAATTTTGTTTGTAACATTTCAATGATTTTATTGACATCTTTTTTAATTTGAACTGTATCATTTAATAAAACCATTACTTTATTCGTCAGCATTTGAATCAATAAATACAATGGACCAATAATTAAAATAGCACTACTAATCATTAGTAAAATTACACTTACTAATTTGTTCCATTTTTTTTCTTTAACCAACCATTGTAAAGGATTTAGAAGAAGTACATACAAGCATAAAGCGCCAAGAAATCCAGGGAAAAAAGCCAAAAGATTTTTAGATATTAACCCAAAAACTAAAAGTATAACTGCAATAAATGCTAATTGTAATAAAATATTATTAGAAAGATAATGTTTTTGTGAGTTCATAGGTGACTTATTGTTTAATAACGGTTATTGATATTTTGTATGTATCAAAATCAATGCTAAAAATAGTTATTTTCTGTAAACTTTTTTATTTTTAAGCATTGAATAAAATTTTACACATGAAAAAAATAGTTGGTTTAATCTTGTCTGTTTTGACAATTTCTGTTTCTGCACAATCAAAACAAGACAAAGTTGTGTTAGTAATACATGGTGGAGCTGGAACAATTCTGAAAAAATATATGACAGCTGAAAAAGAAAAAGCTTACCGAGAAGCATTAACAGAATCTTTAACGAAAGGTTTTGAAGTTATAAAAAAAGGAGGAGAAAGTGAAGAAGCTGTTATAGAAGCCATAAAAGTGATGGAAGATTCGCCATTATTTAATGCAGGAAAAGGAGCGGTTTTTACACATGAAGGCAAGAATGAAATGGATGCTTCTTTGATGCTTGGACATACAATGCAAGCTGGTGCTGTGGCTGGAGTTACGACAATCAAAAATCCTATTACAGCAGCTAAAACAGTTTTACGAAATTCTGCACATGTGATGATGGTTGGAAAAGGGGCAGAAGAATTTGCTCAAAAGCAAGGCTTAGAATTGGTTGATCCAAGTTATTTCAAAACAGAAGAGCGTTGGAATTCTTTGCAAAAAGTAATCGAAAAAGATAAAGATAAAATGGAATTGGATCATGATGCCAAAACACAGGCTTATGTACCATTTAATTTTGTTGACGAAAAGTTTGGAACTGTTGGTGCAGTTGCATTAGATCAAAAAGGTCATATTGCTGCGGGAACTTCAACAGGAGGTATGACAAATAAACGTTTTGGTCGTGTTGGAGATTCTCCAATTATTGGTGCTGGAACCTATGCAAACAGTGAAGTTGGTATTTCGAGTACAGGTTGGGGCGAGTATTTTATAAAAGCTGTAGCAGCGTATGATGTGGCTGCATTAATGGAATATAAAAAACTTTCTTCCAAACAAGCAGGAGATAAGGTCATCAAAAAAATTGGTCAATTAGGTGGTGATGGAGGTATGATTATTTTAGATAAAAATGGTCAAGCAAGTTTTCCTTTTAATACCGCAGGCATGTATCGCGGAAGTATTACGCAATCGGGTAAGATAACTATCGAAATTTATCAATAAATTTGAAACTCATTTTTATAATTAAAAGAAAAACAATAATGATAAAACAAATTTTGCTTACAGCTACAATTGCACTTTCTAATGTTGCAACAGCTCAAGTAACATCAATGATTAATGATCAAAATGTAGATGCTTCCACTAAAGTTTATGGAATGGCTCCTTTGAATGATGAATCCAAAGCCTATGAGAAATTTAACTTTATGTTAGAAAATTCAGCTGCAATTCAGTTAGCAAAATATCTTCTTGAATACGGGTATCAATCATCAACTTTTCAAGCGCAAGAGAATGGGCTGATGATCTACATGGTGAAAGATAAAAAAATTGTTGATCAATGGTTAGTGAATCCAGCTTTATACAACACTTTTCACGATGGAATTCCATATTCTTATGATGCAGATAAATTAGCAGTTCTTGCAGAAAAGTATCCGTTAATTTATAAAGAAGAAAAGCGACAATATAAAAACGAAAAAGAATATCAAAAACAACGTCCAGCTTTATTTGCAGATCCTTATAATTTGATTGTTACTGAACCTGATTTTACATATGAAGGTTATTTTGAAGTTCAGTTTCCTGTTAACGAACAATTCAAAACGCCAGAAAATGCAATCGAATATCTAAAACCGATAGTAGAAAAATCAACAAAAAAGAAGTTTGATATTAATTATTCTTTATCAGAAAAAAATATTTTAGATCGCACGCAGTTTACTATGACAGTTGCGGGTGAAGAAAATATCTATAAAAAAATGAAATTAGATCAGTTGCAAAAAGGAGATTGGCAGTCATTAAGTTATGAGGCGGTTATTTTAAGAAAGGCGAATTAATCATAATGAAAAGGTTCTTGAATTCTCAAGAACCTTTTTTTATGTACAAAAGATTCGTATTTTCAGTTTTTAACCAAAAGAATATGAACTCTAATTTTTATAAAATTTTACAAAATTCGAAAGAAAATCAATCTATTATCGCCATATACAATGATCCAGAAGGAGATAATTTTTGGGCAGGTTATATTTTAGATTTTAATGATGAATTTTTTACGATGCAACATATTTCGAAGTTCGGTAAAAAAGATGGAATTTTAATTGAACCTTATTTCAAAATTAGCCGAATTGATGTCGATGATTATTGTAAATGTTTAAATTATTTGAAGGAGCATCATACCGATTTGGATGAAGAAAATACCGTGACATTTTCAGCAACAAGCGAAGATAATTGGATGAATCAAATTTTAGGAGAAATTTGTAATCAAACAGAATACGTTTCGCGATTACAATTTAACAACAATAGTCGTTTTTCAGGCTTTGTCCGAAATTTAACAGAAGATGATTTTGAGCTGAAATGTATCGGTTCTGAAGGAACAGATGAGGGGTCATTGTATTTTCAGATTGATGATATCTCATCTATTCGAGTTAATGATTTAGAAGCTCGCAGACGTTTATTTTTATATAATTATCGTCGTTCTATCGATTTTTTTGATGAATAAATCAATAAACCTTCTGCTTTGTTAAATAATGAATGATTAGGTATAAAATTTGATTAGATTTTGCTGAAAAAAATCGTTTTTTATAAAGTTCACAAGAGCTTACTTTTGCACTATAATAAAAATCTACTTATGAAATATACTTCTGCAACAGAAGCAGTGAAAGAAATAAAATCTGGTGATCGTGTTTACGTTCATGCAGCAGCTGCTACACCAACAATTT
The DNA here is from genome assembly GCF_030328185.1 of Empedobacter sp. 225-1. Classification (NCBI taxonomy): domain Bacteria; kingdom Pseudomonadati; phylum Bacteroidota; class Flavobacteriia; order Flavobacteriales; family Weeksellaceae; genus Empedobacter; species Empedobacter sp. 225-1. The sequence continues at coordinate 21,340 of NZ_JACALO010000025.1, forward strand.
TGGTGACAGAATTATCGAAGAGGGCACATGAATTGAGAGATGTAGAGTTTTGTCATATTTATACGACAGGTGCAGCAGAATATGCAAATCCTGCTTATAGAGATTCTTTTTTTGTCAATTCTTTTTTTTTAGGAGCCAATGTTCGTCACACCATAAAAGAAGGGAATGGTTCTTATTTGCCAATTTCTTTTAGTGAAATGGCAAAAGTGATTAAAACGGAACTTACGATTGATGTTGTACTGATTCAGATTTCTGAACCTGATGCCCACGGATTTTGTTCTTTGGGAACGTCTGTCGAGAACATTAAAGCAGCCATAGAAACATCTCGTGTGGTTATTTCGCAAGTGAATAAACATATGCCAAGAACATTTGGTGATGGGATTATTCATATATCAAAAATCACCCATTTAGTAGAGCATCATCAATTATTAGATGTTTTGGATAACGGAAATATAACGACAGAAGAAGCCAGAATAGGAAGTTATATTGCTGAATTGATTGAAGATAAAAGTTGTTTGCAATTAGGGATTGGTTCTATTCCAAATGCAGTTTTAAATAATTTGAAGAATCATAAAGGTTTAGGAATTCATACTGAGTTATTTTCAGATGGAATTGTTCCTTTAGTAAAATCTGGTGTAATTACAGGTGAACATAAAAAATTGTTGAAAGGGAAAATTGTATCAACTTTGGTACATGGTTCTCAATTGTTATATGATTTTATTGATGATAACCCAGCAATAGAAATGCGTGATGCATCTTTTACAAATGATCCAATCAAAATTAGCCAGAATAACCGAATGGTTTCGATTAATTCCGCTATCGAAGTTGATGTAACTGGACAAGTAAGTGCTGATTCAATCGGAACAAAAATATTTTCTGGTGTAGGAGGGCAAGTTGATTTTATTTATGGATCTTCTTTAAGTAAAGGAGGGAAATCAATTATTGCCTTAACATCAACAACAGTTAAAGGAGCAAATAAAATTGTTCCATTTCTGAAACATGGAGCAGGAGTAGTATCAACAAGAGCTCACGTAAACTACGTTGTAACAGAATATGGAGTAGCAAATTTATTTGGAAAAAATATTAAACAACGTGTAAAAGCAATGGTAGAAATTGCGCATCCAAATTTTAGAGAACAAATAGAAAGAGAATATTATGAAGCGCTTTCTAATTAAACTTTAGAAAAATCAATAAAGCCTTCTAATCAGAAGGCTTTATTGATTTCAGATTAAAAAATATTTAATTTTATCCGTTTACAGCTTCAACGTTATCCACAACGTCAGGCATCATTTGTTTTAAAATTCCTTCGATACCATTTTTAAGTGTTGCTGTAGAAGAAGGACAGCCCGAACAAGCGCCTTGTAACAACATTTTAGCAGTACGTGTTTCTTCATCAAACTCAATTAATTCGATATTACCACCGTCATTTGCTACAGCAGGTTGAACATATTCGTCCAAAATAGCTTTGATTTGTTGTTCAACAGAAGAAAATTCTTCAGCAGATTTTACAACAATATGCTCTGGTACTTCTGTTGTGAATTCATAAAATTCATCAAAAACAGGACCTCCAGCTTGTAAATAGTTTGTGATAAACGAGCGAACATCCATTGCCCAAAGCGACCAATCTTCTGATTCGTTTTTCGTTAAAGAAACATAATTATCAACAATAAATACTTCCTCTACAAAAGGATATTCTTTGTAAATCGCAACAGCTAAAGGAACTCCAGCAGCTTTTTCTTTCGATTTTATTTCGATGATTTCTGGAGCTAACATAGAATTTGAAACAAATTTCATTGCCGCAGGATTTGGCGTCATTTCTGCATAAATAGAAATGGGAGCCTTTTTCATCGGCATTAAAATTGCGTTTTCTTCTAAATGTTCATTGATAATTTCTTTCAAATCTTCTGTAACATCAGCCCAATCAACTGCATCTATTTTTTCTATCGCGACAAAATTTGCAGTGATAAATATTTTTTGAATAAATGGTATAGTCAATAAAACTTGCGCTAAAGGAGATTCGGTAGCTGTAGATTCTTTATCGAATTCAACGCCACCTTGTGTTAAAGTCTCGTCACAAACAAACTTCATCACATTATTATTTGGTGTAATTTCTTCGTATACTCTCATAATAGTACAAAAATACACTATAAAAATGTATCTTTATCATAAGAATTATAGATTTTGTTATGGCAATAATTAAAGAATTAAATGGACATGCACCAAAGTTCGGTAAAAACTGCTTTTTAGCGGATAACGCAGTGGTTGTAGGTGAGGTAGAAATGGGCGATGATTGCTCAATTTGGTTTTCTGCTGTGGTACGTGGAGATGTTCATTTTATAAAAATGGGTAATAAAGTGAATATTCAAGATAACGCTACGATACATGCCACGTATCAAAAATCTCCGACGATTATAGGGAATAATGTTTCGATTGGACATAATGCAATCGTGCATGGATGTACTATTCATGACAATGTTTTGATTGGAATGGGAGCAATTGTGATGGATGATTGTATTGTAGAGTCTAATTCGTTGATAGCAGCGGGAGCTATTTTAACCAAAGGTACACATGTTAAAGAAGGTGAGTTATGGGCTGGAATTCCTGCAAAAAAAGTAAAAGATGTCCCGAAAGAATTAAAAGAAGGCGAAATTGAACGTATTGCAAATAATTATTTGATGTATAGTAGTTGGTATAAATAAAAAATTGTCAAAAAAAAGTAGTCTTTATCGGGCTACTTTTTCTATTTTAATTAAATTGTTGGTAAAGATAAGTGAGGTGATTTTCAGTTCGATAAATAAAAGTTTGAAAATCTTTATTAGTTATAGTTCTGTGAAAAATTAGTGCTACGTGGTGATATGTCTATTTTCCTATTTTGATGATTTTCTAATGTAATGCAATAATTAAAATCACGCCTTTAGCAGAATTTTTTTATTTATAATTGTTAATTATCTGTACAATTTCGTCCAAACCATCTGTTAAAGCAGCAGGACCAGGTTGCAAAATCAACTCAGATTTTATTTCATATAAATGATTATTCTGCACAGCTTTTATTTTTTCGAAACCTATTCGTTGTTCTACTTTTTCGGGTTTAAACATCTTACCACACCAAGACCCAATAATAATTTCAGGATTTCGTTCAATCACTTGTTTATCCAATAAAATTCGATCTTTTGCTAATGCTTTATTTTTAAGTTCAGGAAAAGCTAATTTTCCACCAGCAATTTCTATCAAATCATTTACCCAAGCACTTCCAGAAATAATTGGCTCGTCCCATTCTTCGAAGAAAACAGTTGGTTGATAGGGAAGAAGAGAAGCTTGTTTTTTTATTGTTTCGATTCGTTTTTCATACGATTCAACTAATTTTATTCCTTTGTCTTGACAACCAATTAATGAAGTAAATTGAAGAATCATATTTAAAATTTCTTCAACTGTTCGGTGGTTAAAAATTAAAACATTAATTCCTCTTCGAATTAATTCAGCAGCAATATCTGCTTGTAAATCTGAATATCCAATAACTAAATCAGGCTTAAGTTCAATAATTTCTTCAAATTTTGCATCTAAAAAAGTTGAAACTTTTGGTTTTTCTTTTCGTGCTTGTGGTGGTCGATAAGTAAAGCCGCTAATACCCACCAAACGATGTTGTTCGTTAATAGTATACAAAATTTCGGTTCCTTCTTCTGTTAAGCAAACAATGCGTTGAGGGTATCGATTTATAAACATTCGTTTTTTTATAAATATAAGTAGAGAATTTGAATATTTACAAATTGATTATAATAGTAGCAATTAGATAGAATTTATAAATTTTTGATTCGATTTTAATAAAAATGAAATTATTTGCTTCTTGATTAAATAAAAATCATTTAAATTTTTATCGTCTTTTTTAAAAAAATTTAAGAAAATGAAGATCGTTAATTATTAATTTAAACTTTTTTATCATTTTTTTTTAAGGATTTCTAAAAAATACTAGTGTCTTAATTACACTATTAATAAAATCATTCATTTTTTTGAAAAATATGATATTTTTATTTTTCAACATATTATTTTAGATAAAGTTAAGGTTTTGTGTTTTGAAAATATTTAATCATAACTATTGTAAAATTAACACCTAATTATTATATCATGAAGAAAAATATTTTGGCCATTAGCATTTTATTAACCATTGGATTATCGCATACAAAAGCGCAATATGCTTCGGAGTATGATGGAGGTTTAGTGGTTAAACTGAATCCAGAAGGAAACAAATATGTTCGCTTTATTTTATGGGGACAAACTTGGTTTCAGGATTACGAAGGAAAACATGCGAATGATGGATTTTCGATTAAAAGAGCTCGTGTCTTGGCTTATTCACAAATTAATGATCGTTTTATGATCTTAACTCATTTTGGTGCAAATGGAATTTACGACAATAATCTTTCTCCAGTTGGAAAGAGTTCTGATGTTTCATTTTTTTTACACGAAATGTTTTTACAATATAAAGTCACAAATAACTTAGCGTTAGGGGCAGGAGTACATAATTTTGGAGGGATTTCTCGAGGTAATGCTCAAGGATCTATTAATATGTTAATGTTAGATAATAATCGCGCAGATTGGGCTACACTTGGTTTGTCAGATCAATTTTCAAATCATTTAGGGGTTTTTGCAAAAGGACGTGTAGGAAAATTAAATTACCGTTTAGCATTAAGCGATGCAATTACAAATACGTTGGATGGAAATTCGAATTCAATTTTAGAGAATGGACAAGAAAAATACTTAGGTAAAGCTTTACTTGGTGAAGGGAAATATGCTGTTTCAGGTTATTTTGATTATCAATTTCTTGATCAAGAATCGAATGCATTACCTTATCGTGTAGGAACTTATTTAGGAACAAAAAAAGTGTTTAATATTGGAGCAGGATTTTTTAATCAAAGTAATGCAATTGTAAAAAAAGAGCATGATAATTTGATAGGAGAAAATGTTACACATCTTGCAGTTGATGCTTTTTATGATGCGCCAATTGGACAATCTTCTTCTATTACTGCTTATACAAAATATCAATATTCTGATATGGGAGATGCTTATGTTCAGGGGAATGTTGTAGGTGATGGTAGTCAATTCTCTGGTCATGTTGGTTATCTTTTACCTAAAAATATTAAAGAAGGAGAGGGGAAATTTCGCAATAGAATTCAACCTTATGTAGGGTATTCATATCGAGATTTTAAAGGGTTAGTAAAACCTGCAAATGAATTTAAAATTGGTGGCAATTGGTACATCGATGGGCAGAATGCAAAAATATCAGTTGAATACCAAAAATCTTTCGATCAACCAAAACATATGGATGATATGATCACACTACAAGCAATGATATTATTATAAAATAACACTATAACTATAATTAACACAAAAAAAAACAAAATTTATGAGTGAAACAACAAGTAAAAAAACAATCTGGAAAGTGATTGGAGCTTCCTCTATGGGAACTTTGATCGAATGGTATGATTTCTTTATTTTTGGAAGTCTTGCAGTTGTTATTTCCACAAAATTTTTCCCTGCAGAAAATCCTACCGCAGCCTTTCTTTCTACTCTTGCAACATTTGCAGCTGGTTTTGTAGTTCGTCCATTTGGAGCCTTATTTTTTGGTAGATTAGGAGATATAATTGGTCGAAAATATACCTTTATGGCAACTCTAATTTTGATGGGAGGTGCTACTTTCTTGATTGGTTGTATACCTTCTTATGAAACAATAGGTTTTCTTGCACCATTATTGGTTTTAATATTACGTTTATTACAAGGTTTGGCTTTAGGTGGTGAGTATGGTGGTGCTGCGACATATGTAGCCGAACATGCTCCAGATGGACAAAGAGGTTATTGGACTTCTTGGATACAGACAACTGCTACAATTGGTTTGTTTGTATCGCTATTGGTTATTTTATTAACTAAATCAGTTCTTTCTGAAGAACAGTTTGATTTATGGGGATGGAGGGTGCCATTTGTTTTATCTATTTTTATGGTATATGTTTCTTATATAATCCGAAAAAATATGGACGAGTCTCCTGCTTTTAAAAAGGCAAAAGATGAAGGAACGACATCTAAAAATCCTTTGAAAGAATCATTTGGTAACCGCTATAATATGAAATTCGTACTATTAGCTCTTTTTGGTGCGGTAATGGGACAAGGTGTTGTTTGGTATACGGGACAATTTTATTCGATGAGCTATATGAAAACTGTTATGAATGTAGATTCAAATCAAGTTGATTCATTGTTAGGAATAGCATTGTTATTTGGAACTCCTTTTTTTGTTGTATTTGGTTGGTTAAGTGATAAGGTAGGTCGAAAATGGGTGATGTTAATAGGGATGATTTTAGCTGTCTTTTCGTATCGTCCAATTTACGAATCAATGTATCAAACTTCTAATTTAGAAAATAAACAAGAAATAGTAGCAGATACAAAGCACGAAGCAGAAATGAAAGTGAATGGCGAAGTTACGGATTCTATTTATACTCTTAATCAGTCGTTTACAGATGGCACAACGTATAAACAAGTGACTATACGTCATTTAGAAAATGGACAAGCGAAGATTGTAGATGGTAAAGTAAGTGAAATTGTAAAAAGAACAACGCATATTACAAGCGGTAATAAATGGAAATTAATTGGTTTAATTTGGATACAAATCGTGTTTATTACAATGGTATATGGACCTATAGCAGCATTTTTAGTAGAAATGTTTCCAGTCAAAATTCGTTATACATCAATGTCGTTGCCTTATCATGTCGGAAATGGAATATTTGGTGGTTTATTACCCGCAGTTTCTACGTATTTAGTTACAAATGCAAAGAACAATGGTGATCCTCAATTTTATTTAGAAGGACTTTGGTATCCTATTGGTATTGCTGCAGTATGTTTTATAATTGGAGCAATTTATATTAGTAACAAAGATAGAAATGTGAATTAAAAAAAAATACAAAATGGAAATACTTAAAAAAATATTAGGAATTGTATGGATCGCGTTATCACTCGTTGTGGCATACTTTTGTATTATGGAATTTGGAATTCCAAAATTAACATCAGGTTCTCAAGATGATTTGGTTTTTGGAATTATTATACTCTTTGTTTTGACTCCAATTATAGTTTTTGGAATGGCTTTATTTGGCTATTATGCATTAATTGGAGAATATAGTGAGGAAAAACTATAAGTTAATAAAGTCAGGTAACTTACCTGACTTTTTTATTAAAATTTATTTGTAGCTGTCCGTTTTCCATGATAGAAAAGAATCGTCCAATGTTTTTTCTTAGCTTCAACTTCCCAACGCAAACGATCTTCCATTGCTTTTATACCATCAATATCATTTTTGAAAGCTGCATGATATCTAAGATAATTTAATTGAGGTAAATTATCAGCTCCATAAAAAACAGTTTCATCATTTTCTTTAATCCAGAAAACTTGTTGAAAAGGAACATGTCCACCTGTGAGTTCAAATTCAACTTGATTTGATATTTGACCTTGATTTTTATTCATCCAAATAATGTTCTTGAATGATTTTAGTTTTTCTAGATGTTCGTAATTATACGAATTATTTGTTTGAGAAATTGCGTAATCATATTCACGTTGTTGAATGTAAATAAGAGCATTCGGAAAATTACATACAAATTGTTCACCAACCCAATTTCCTAATCCATTTGCATGGTCTTTATGCAGGTGTGAAATCAATACTTTTGTAATTTGATTGGGCTCAATATGATGTTCGCGCAACTTCCTAAGTACAATAGGTTCGCAATCTATTTCTCCTCCAAAACCTGTATCAATCAAAATATTATCGTCTGCAACCTGAACCAAAAAAGGACGAACGTTTAAATAATAACCACTTTCTGGTTTGCCCTCGATTATATCTTGACTTTTAAATTGAAATTCCTTATTTTCATCTACATGATAAACTCCTTCAAATAGTGGAATAACTTTCATTTTTTTAAAACTTTTTACAAAGGTATTTGTTTAAATTATCACCACAAAAAAGGCTTCCAAAACGGAAGCCTTAAGCGATATGATTGTTGTAATTTATTTTACAATTGTCATTTCATCAACAATATGTTTTGCTCCAGCAAATTTATCAACAACCCATAAAACATAACGAATATCTACAGATATCGTACGTTGTAATTTAGGATCGAAAATAACATCACCAGCCATTGCTTCGATGTTTCCATCAAATGCAATACCGATTAATTCACCTTTCCCATTCATTACTGGAGAACCTGAGTTACCTCCTGTAATATCATTGTTTGATAAGAAGTTTACGTGTAAGTATCCGTCTTTATCCGCATATTGTCCATAATCTTTAGCTTTAGCCAAATCTAATAAACGTTGTGGATTTTCGAATTCTTCGTCACCAGGGATGTGTTTTGCAACTGTACCTTCTAAAGTTGTAAAGTAGTTAGATGCAACGTCTGGTTGACGTTTTGGATTTGTACTTTTTGGTAAATTTTGGATAGATCCGTACGTTAAACGTAACGTAGAGTTTGCATCAGGATATAAGATATTTCCGATTTTAGACTCACGTAAACCTTTTACCAATAAACGGAAGTTTTTAGAATAAACATCATTTAATTTCGCTTGCTCATCTGTTTGCTTAGAAGCTCTTTCTACTAAAGCGTTTGATAAAACATATAATGGATCTTTTTTCAATACTTCTACATCTGGAGAGATTAAGAAATTCTCAACTTGTTTTTGATCAGCGAAGAAACTTCTTTCAACAGCATCGTTTACAAAAGCAGTAAAATTGTTGTTATTTTGTTTTGCTAAATCAGCAACATAAGGTGCTAATCCCGCTTCATTTGCTTTAGAAGTATAAAGATTTAATTGAGCAGCCAATAAATCTTTTTCTAAAGGCAAGTACATTTTTTCATAGTATGCATTGATCGCATTCTGAATACGAGGGCGCATTTCATTGCGTTTTGCATCATTTGCAGCCGCATAATTTTCTAACGCTTTACCGATAGAGTATGGTGCACTTGCTAAAGTAGAATAGCGTAATAAAATATTGATGTAATTGTTATGACGAGCATCTAAATTTGTTTTCGCATAATAATCATTCAAATTAGAAACAACATTACCATATTCAGCTTTGTTAGCTCCTTTTTGAGCCCATTTATTGAATTTTTCTTCTTCTTTTGTTTTTTTCGCAACTGTTCCATGAAGTTTTAATGCTTCAATCATACCATCACGGTTTTTCCAATAGTTCGCAACTCCAGCATATTTAGATGCATAATCAATATTAACTTTTTGATTTTGATCCATATATTTTTTCATTTGATCCATTGTTACTTTTGAAGCTTCTACCCATGCAGGATAAGCGAACTCAACATTTTGAGCTACACCTTGAGCTGGCATCCAACGGTTTGTACGACCTGGATAACCCAAAATCATAGCAAAATCATCTGGTTGGTAACCTTTTAAAGATACAGGTAAATGATGTTTTGGTTGTAATGGCTTGTTTGAAGTAGAGTAAGCCGCAGGATTTCCATCTTTGTCACCATATACACGGAACATTGCAAAATCTCCTGTGTGACGAGGCCATTCCCAGTTGTCTGTGTCTCCACCAAATTTACCAATAGAGCTTGGAGGTGTTCCTACTAAACGTACATCTTCATAATCTTGGTAAACGAAGTAGTAATATTCGTTTCCTTGGAAGAATGAACGAACAGAAACAACATATTTCCCATTTTCGCTGTTTTCTTTTTCAATTTTAGCAATCTCTTGGTTAATTGCTTTTTCACGATCTAACTCAGACATTTTATCGTTCACAACACCTAAAATACGTTTAGAAACATCATCCATACGAACGAAAAAACGTACTTTTAAGTTTTTTGGTTTTAACTCAGCAGCTTTATCCTTAGCCCAAAAACCATCTTTTAAATAATCGTGTTCAGGAGCAGATAATTCAGCAATTGCACCATAACCACAATGGTGGTTTGTCAAAACTAAACCTTGACCAGATACCATTTCAGCAGTACATCCACCACCAAATTGAACAATAGCATCTTTTAAAGAGTTGTTGTTGATACTATAGATTTCTTCTGAAGTTAATTGTAACCCTTGTTTTTCCATATCACGGTGATTCAGACGTTCGATGAACATCAAAAACCACATTCCTTCGTCAGCTTTCACTTTAAAAGGAAAAAGCATAACCACTAAGAGAGTGGATAATAAAAATTTTTTCATTATTTGTTAGTCTTCAATTTTACGAAATGCTAAAATAATTGATTATCTGTAGTTGTCCTAATCTTTGTTAATTTAATCATCTTTTATTGTGGTTTTTTGAATAAATAATAGATTAATTAATTATATAGGTAATAAAAAAGCCACTGTAAAGTGGCTTTTGATCTATTTTAATACCTTAAACTAAATGTTTTTTGAATTTGCACAGCTGTAATCAACTGGACCATCATTTGGAATTTCTTTTAAAATCTCCAATAAATACTTCCAGAATTTTTGAACTGATACGATTTCAACTCTTTCATCAGGTGAATGTGCTCCCGAAATATTTGGACCAAATGAAATCATATCCAAACCAGGATAATTTGTACCAATAATCCCACATTCTAATCCAGCATGACATGCCACAACTTTTGGTTCTTCACCATTTTGTTTGATATAAATTTCTTTTAAAACTTCTAAAATTTCTGAATGAGTATTGGCTTTCCAACCAGGATATGAGCCAGAAAAATTGACATCAAAACCTCCTAATTCGAATCCAGCTTTTAAGGTTTGAGCCAATGCTTCTTTACCTGATTCTACAGAAGAACGAGTTAAACATAAAATACGAATATTACCCTCGATAATTTCTACGCGTGCAACATTATTAGATGTTTCGACTAAACCTTCAACGTCTGGACTCATTCTGTAAACACCATTGAAAGCAGCCATCACAGTTTGGATAAAAACTTTAGATTCTTGCGCTGACATTGCAGAAGTAGTATCAGTAGACTCTAAGGTAATCACCATTTTAGGCTCTTTTGTTTCGTATTCTTCGATGATTTCGGCTCTTAAAGTTTCGTATGCAGCCTTGAAAGCATCTACTTTGTCTGTAGGAATTACAATTGTCGCCCATGATTCGCGAGGAATAGCGTTACGTAAACTTCCACCTTCCATATGCGCAATTTGTAAACCAAACTCGGTTCCAGCATTTAACAAACGAGCAATTAATTTGTTTGAATTTCCTAAACCTTCGTGAATTTGCATTCCAGAGTGACCTCCGTTCAAACCTTTTAAAGTTAAAGTAAAAGCGGTTCCGTTTGCTGTTTCAGCAGTATATGATTTTGTAGCGGTTACATCAACTCCACCAGCACAACCAATGTCTAATTCATCATCTTCTTCTGTATCTAAATTCAACAAAATTTTACCAGATAAAAAACCAGCTTTCAATCCTAAAGCACCTGTCATGCCCGTTTCTTCGTCAATTGTAAAGAATGCTTCAATAGCTGGATGAGGAATATCTTTCGATTCTAAAATAGACATAATTGTCGCAACTCCAATTCCATTATCTGCACCTAAAGTTGTACCGTTTGCCGTTACAAACTTCTCGTCTTCAATGTACATTTCGATTCCTTGTGTGTCGAAATCAAATTCTACATCGTTATTTTTTTGACAAACCATATCCAAGTGCGATTGCATCACAACTGTTTTACGGTCTTCCATTCCTGGATAAGCTGCTTTTTTGATTAAAACATTTCCTACTTCGTCCGTTTCGACAGGTAAACCTAAATCTTCACCAAATTTGATGATGAACTGACGTACTTTTTCTTCTTTTTTAGAAGGTCTTGGAACTGAGTTCAATGCTGAGAAGTTTTTCCAGATTGCTTTTGGTTCCAAATTAAGAATATCGTTATTCATTGTTCGTTTTTTTATTGTTCTCCAAAGTTACGGAATTGAGACAATATAGTTTTATGAAAGAAGTTTTAAATTTATTTTATAAAGTTAACGTTGCATCAATCATTCATTTTATACTATTTTTTATAATGGTCAGAAGCTTGATTTGATTAGTAAAAACACTAAAATAAAAGTATAACAAAGGCAAGTTTATAACTATTGGTAAGTAGGGCGCAAATAAGTTTTGCCTTGCTGTTACACAACAAGAAGCTTCTCATTACACAACGAGAAGCTTCCTTTTTTATTATTATATAATAGTTTTTAATTATCTTGTCGAAGGCATTGGCGATTCTTTGTCTACAACTGGTCTATTTTCAGCATTTGCTAAAATCCAAATTGTATTGAACGCTAATTTTGTGCGACGCGTCAACAAATCATATTCAATTTTATCTGGTGTATCGCCTGGTTTGTGGTAATCATCGTGAACGCCATTAAAAAAGAATACAGACGGTATGTTATGTTTTGCAAAATTATAATGGTCAGAACGGTAATAGAAACGATTTGGATCGTCTGGTGTATTGTAGCGCATATCCAAATTAATTCCTAAACCTTCGTTTGCTGCTAAAACAGCTTTGTGCAAATCTGACGATAGCATTTCAGAACCAATTACATACACAAAATCTCTTGTTTTCTCATTATGCTCATAATCTACACGACCAATCATATCAATATTAACATTTGCAATCGTGTTTTCTAAAGGATAAATTGGGTGATCTGAATAATATTTAGAACCTAACAATCCTTTTTCTTCACCTGAAACATGCAACAAAAGAACCGAACGTTTTGGACGAATTCCTTTCTTCTCAGCTTCGCGGAAAATACGACCAATTTCCATCACAGCAACAGTTCCAGAACCATCATCATCAGCACCAGGATATAATTTTCCATCTTTAATTCCGTCGTGATCATAATGTGCAGAAATAACAACGATTTCTTCTGGCTTTTCAGCTCCTTCGATGAATCCCATTACATTACGCATTTGACCTTTTACACGATTAAAAGTTCCAGCAGGAATAATTTGGAAATAATTATTATTTGGTCCATTAATTCCTAATTCTTTGTAATAATTCGAAATATAATTCCCCGCTTTTATTTCTCCTTCAGTTCCTGCATTTCTACCTTCCATATCAGGAGCAGCAATGATGTATAACTGTTTTTTTAGTTCGGCTTCAGAAACTTTATCTGTATATTTTACCAGACTTTTTTGGTATTTCTCTTGTGAAATTGGTTTTGTAGAATCACAACTTACTAACGTCGCCGCTATAGCAATTGCAAATAAAAATTGTTTCATGTAAATTTTTTGAATTAAATTTAAAATTAATCTAACCAAGCAGAATAAAAAAGAAAATCTGAATAAAAAACCAATATTTATACGGATTCTATCCGTTTTTGGGTTTGTCTTTTTTATATTTGCCCGTTTTTAAATAAATTATGTCACAATTATTCAGAAAAAAATCTGTAGAATCTATTTTAGCAGAATCAGCGAAGAATACTGCTACAATGAAAAGAACCTTAGGTGTTCGAGATTTAACAGGTTTTGGTATCGCCGCAATTGTTGGAGCTGGTATTTTTAGTACCATTGGTCGAGCAAGCTACGAAGGCGGTCCAGCAGTTATCTTCTTATTTATATTTACGGCTATTGCATGTGGTTTTACTGCTTTTGCCTATGCCGAATTTGCTTCATTAGTTCCAGTTTCCGGAAGTGCTTACACATATAGCTATGTTGCGTTTGGTGAGTTGTTTGCTTGGGTAATTGGTTGGGCATTGATTATGGAATATGCAATTGGAAATATTGTACTCGCCATCTCGTGGAGTGATTATTTTACCACCTTGCTCTCCGGATTGGGAATACATTTACCTGAATGGATGACAATGGACTACTTTACAGCAAAAGAAGGTTTTGAATTTGTTTCGAATGAATTGGCAAAAGGTAAAACTTTAGAAGGGATAGCAAATTCAGCTTATGCACAAGAAATTCCAAAATATTTAGCATTTAAAGATGCTCCTTATTTAGGATTTAACATGGTAGTGGATATTCCTGCATTAGTCATCACTTTTTTGATTACTGCCTTGGTCTATCGTGGAATTAACGAATCTCGAAAAGCAAGTAATGCAATGGTTGTTTTAAAATTAGCTGTTGTCTTATTAGTGATTGTTGTTGGAGCTTTTTATGTGAATCCAGATAATTGGGATCCATTCGCACCAAATGGAGTAGGAGGTGTTTTAGCTGGTGTTTCATCTGTTTTCTATGCCTATATTGGGTTTGATGCGATTAGTACGACTGCGGAAGAGTGTAAAGATCCGAAACGAGATTTACCTCGTGGTATTTTTGCTTCAATTATTATTTGTACCATTTTATATGTGTTGATCGCCTTGGTGATTACAGGAATGGTGCATTATTCTGAATTAAATGTTGGTGATCCATTAGCTTATGTTTTTGATAAAATTAAAGACCTAAAATGGCTCGCCGGAATTATTGCTTTTTCAGCTGTGGTAGCAATGGCGAGTGTGTTTATCGTATTTCAAATTGGACAACCACGTATTTGGATGACAATGTCCAGAGATGGTTTATTACCAAAGAAATTTTCTACCATTCACCCAAAATTTAAAACACCATCTTTTGCAACAATTTTCACAGGATTTGTAGTTGGTGTTCCAATTTTGTTTACAGATTTAGAGTTGGTTGTAGACGCCTGTTCGATCGGAACTTTATTTGCTTTTGTTTTAGTTTGTGCTGCTGTTTTAAAGATGGATGCAGATCCAAATGCAATAAGAGGTAATTTCAAAACACCTTTTATAGATGCTAAATTTGTTATGCCAATTGTTACGGCCGTGATTGTATTTTTATGCGCAACGACATTCAAGGAAGACACAGTTAGTTTCTTTACAAATGAACCACAAGTTATGCCTATTGAGCAATTTGTTGGTTCGTTAACACCAAAGGAATTAAAAGATTCTTATTCAACAATTAATAGTTTGACTGGAGATGAGGTAGAATATTTGGATGATTATTTAGCGAGTTTATCAGCAGAAGAATACAAATCTACAATTGAAAAATTACCTGTTTACGAAGAAAAGAAAATGGAGAAAGGTTGGGATGTTTTTAAACACAAAATTCCAATGGTGATTTTCTTATTCATTTATGTTTTTATGGTCATCCGAACGTTTTTCAAAAGAACTTCTATCATTCCATTAGCAGGTATGTTGTGTTGTTTTTATATGATGGCGCAGTTAGGGTTAAAAAACTGGATGATTTTCTTGGTGTGGATTGCAATAGGTTTAACAATTTATTTTACTTACGGTTATAAACATAGTAAGTTGAAAAACCAGAAATCATAATTTGATAAAAGCGATTCAATCTTGAATCGTTTTTTTTATTGAATTTATTTGCTCAAAAAAGTTAGATAACTTCTTTATTTCGACTCAAAACTTTACCTTTGTTCAATAAATTTGACGACAAATGTTTAGAACTCATACTTGTGGTGAATTAACACAAGCCAACATTAATGAAAAAGTTACGTTAAGCGGTTGGGTATCAACTTTACGTGATAAAGGTTTTATGATGTGGATCGATTTACGTGACCGTTACGGAATCACTCAAATCATCTTAGACGAAGAACGTTCTTCAAAAGAATTATTTGAAACTGCTCGTCAGTTAGGACGCGAGTTCGTAATTCAAGTAACAGGAACAGTGATCGAAAGAGCTTCAAAAAATCCAAATATTCCAACAGGAAATATCGAAATTTTAGCAGAAAATATCACGATTTTAAATGAATCTGCATTACCTCCATTCACGATTGAAGATAATACGGATGGTGGAGAAGATATTCGTATGAAATATCGTTATTTGGATATTCGTCGTAATCCAGTTAAAAATAAATTAATCTTCCGTTCTAAAGTTGCTCAGGAAGTTCGTAAATATTTAGATGCGCAAGATTTTGTTGAAGTTGAAACACCAGTTTTGATTAAATCTACACCAGAAGGTGCACGTGATTTTGTTGTACCATCTCGTATGAATCCAGGTGAATTTTACGCATTGCCACAATCTCCTCAAACGTTCAAACAATTGTTAATGGTAGGAGGTTTAGATAAATATTTCCAAATTGTTAAATGTTTCCGTGACGAAGATTTACGTGCAGACCGTCAACCAGAATTTACTCAAATTGACTGTGAAATGTCATTCGTTGAGCAAGAAGATATTATGAATGTTTTTGAAGGTTTAGCCAAACATTTATTACATACCTTCAAAGGTTTAGAATTTGGAGAATTTCCGCGTATGACATTTGCTGATGCAATGCGTCGTTATGGAAATGATAAACCTGATATCCGTTTCGGAATGGAATTCGGAGAAATTACTGATTTAGCAAAAGGTCATGATTTCAAAATCTTTGATGAGCAAGAATTAATCGTGGGTATCGCTGCCGAAGGATGTAATTCTTATACACGTAAAGAGATTGATAAGTTAATCGAGTGGGTAAAACGTCCACAAGTTGGCGCAACTGGTTTAGTTTGGGTACGTTACAATGAAGATGGAACATTCAAGTCTTCTGTTGATAAATTTTATTCGCAAGAAGATTTATCCGCTTGGGCTGAACGAATGAATGCAAAACCAGGCGATTTAATGTTAGTGATGTCTGGAAATGCAAACAAAGTTCGTGCGCAATTATCTGCTTTACGTATGGAAATTGCTGAACGTTTAGGATTACGTAATCCGGATGTTTTTGCACCTTTATGGGTTGTCGATTTCCCTTTATTAGAATGGGATGAGGAATCTGAACGTTACCACGCCATGCATCACCCATTTACTTCTCCTAAACCAGAAGATATGGATTTGATTGCTACTAATCCAGGAGAAGTGCGTGCAAATGCCTATGATTTAGTGCTAAATGGTAATGAAATTGGTGGAGGTTCTATCCGTATTTTTGATAAAGAAGTACAAGCAAGAATGTTCGAATTATTAGGATTTACACCTGAACAAGCAGAAGCTCAATTTGGATTCTTAATGAATGCTTTCAAATATGGAGCGCCACCTCATGGAGGTTTAGCATTTGGATTTGACCGTTTTGTATCAATCTTAGATGGATCAGAAACAATTCGTGATTATATTGCGTTCCCGAAAAATAATTCAGGTCGTGATGTGATGATTGATGCACCATCTCCAATTGATCAAACTCAAATGGACGAATTAAATATCACATCTACTTTTACACACAAGTAATTAGAGAATATCAGTATAAAAAAAGGTCTAAAATGTTTACATTTTAGACCTTTTTTATTGAAAATTTAAAAACAATTTAATTTATGTTAATGATGAAATTTTTATTTAAAATAGTCGAATTTATACTCTTTATCGATTTTGAAAAAGCTAATATTTTATCAATTGTTAATTGAGAGGGCTCAATATTTTCAGAGTATAATTCTATCATTTTTAAACTTATTTATTCTAAAAACGCTAAATAGATAAGTTTATTTTTTAATCAACTGTTAAAATAATGTTATTATTATCAATCACTTTTCTTAAGTTAATAATCGCATATCGCATTCTTCCTAATGCCGTATTGATACTTACATCTGTTTCCTCTGCAATTTCTTTAAAACTAAGTTCTTTAAAAATCCTTAATTCTAAAACTTCTCTCTGGTCTTCTGGTAATTGAGTAACTAAATTTCTTAAGTCATTTTCAATTTGAGATTTAATAAGTTTAGTTTCAGAGCATTCATCACAAATCCCAATGAAATCAAAAATATTATAATCTTCATTGTATCCTACAGTTTCACTAACAGTCGGCATTCTTTTGTTTGATCGAAAATAGTCAATAGTTAAATTGTGAGCAATACGCATAACCCAAGGCAAAAACTTACCTTCTTCGTTGTATCGTCCTCCTTTTAATGTAAGGATAACCTTGATAAAAGTGTCCTGAAATATATCTTCAGTTATATCCTTATCTAAGACTTTGGAGTATATAAAACTATAGATTCTTCCTTTGTATTTCTCTATCAATGTTTCTAAAGCATTTTCGTTACCTCTCAAATAATCTTGGATTAATAAAGAGTCGTCTTCATAGTTCATAATAGTAAATGTTAATTTTAAAGTAGAGTTAAATCTATAGGCTGTAATTTTTTTGTTTATCCAAATATAGTTAAACAAAAAAATCTTACAAGTTTTTTAACATAATTATTCTTAAAATAAATTAATAAATTCTTAAAAAAATAAATAATTGTTAATTTTTGTATTAATTCTTAATAATTAAGTAGTATTAATAAGAATATTGTAATGCTTTAAAATTCTGATGTATAAAATTAATTTAAGGAAATAAAAACCTTATGAACTTTTTTCTGTGTGTTAACATTTTTTATAGATTTAGAATAAGCCAATAGTTTATCTATGGTTGATTTTTTAGGACCAGAAAATTCAATTTCTTTTTTCATATTAATGTTTAGTATATCCAAAATCAAATATTAAACCATAAAATACGAATAGAATGTGAAAAAATAAAAAGTCTTCTCAAAAAAGAGAAGACTTTAAAAATAAAGTATTTAAGCTTTTAAATTTTTGCCATATGTTGAATCAAATCAACAACTTTGTTTGAGTAACCAATTTCGTTATCATACCAAGCAACTAATTTAACAAAAGTTGGATTTAACATAATTCCTGCTCCCGCATCGAAAACACAAGTTCTTGTATCTCCTACGAAATCTTGAGAAACCAAAGGTTCGTCAGTGTATCCTAAAATACCTTTCAGTTCTCCTTCAGCTGCTTCTTGCATTACTTTTTTGATTTCGTCATAATTAGTTTCTTTTGCTAATTTAACTGTTAAATCAACTACGGAAACATTAACTGTAGGTACTCGAAAAGACATTCCTGTTAATTTCCCGTTTAATTCTGGAATTACTTTTCCTACGGCTTTTGCTGCTCCAGTTGAAGAAGGAATAATATTAACCATTGCACTTCTACCACCTCTCCAATCTTTATTAGATGGACCATCGACAGTTTTTTGTGTTGCTGTAGTTGCGTGGACAGTTGTCATTAAAGCTTCAACGATTCCAAATTTTTCATGTACAACTTTAGCTAATGGTGCTAAGCAATTTGTAGTACAAGATGCATTCGAAACAATGGTATCAGCTGCAGTAACATCTTTATGGTTAACTCCCATTACAAACATTGGTGTATCATCTTTAGAAGGTCCAGTTAAAACGACTTTTTTTGCTCCAGCTTCGATGTGTTTACCTGCTGTTTCTTTAGTTAAAAACAAACCTGTGGCTTCTACGACAATATCAGCACCAACTTCGTCCCATTTTAAGTTAGCTGGATCTTTTTCAGCTGTAACTCTTATGGTTTGTCCATTGACAATTAAATTTCCGTTTTCGACTTTAATTTCTCCGTCAAATTTTCCGTGAACAGAGTCGTACTTTAGCATATAAGCTAAATAATCAACGTCTACTAAATCGTTAATTCCTACGATTTCAATATCTTCTCTTTCAATCGCAACCCCAAAAACAAGGCTACCTATTCTTCCGAATCCGTTGATTCCAATTTTAATTTTTGACATAGTATATAATTTCCCTTTATATTTTTATTTATAGATTAGATGGCTAATATATTTGCAACTTTTATCAATTCCATATCGATTTCGTTGTGTTTTTTAATAGCTTCAGCAATAGGGGTGAAGACCACTTTATTGGAACGAATACCCGCCATTAAGTTATATTGATCTTGTAAAAGACCTTCAACAGCAGCAATTCCCAAACGACTTGCCAACACACGATCATGACATGATGGTGATCCTCCACGTTGAATATGTCCTAATACTGTAACGCGAATATCATATTCGTGATGTTTCGATTGAACTTGTTTCGCTAATTCATAAACTCCACCTAATTTTTCGCCTTCTGCTACCACAACGATACTTGATTTTTTTCCAGATTTTTCTGAACGTTCTAACGATGAGCATAATTCTTCTACACTATCACGTTGTTCAGGAATCAAAATATCTTGTGCTCCCGAAGCAATTCCACTATTTAATGCAATAAAACCTGCATCACGTCCCATCACTTCTACAAAAAATACACGATCATGCGAAGTTGCAGTATCTCTTAATTTATCAATCGCATCAATTACAGTATTCAACGCTGTGTCATAACCAATTGTAAAGTCTGTTCCAAAGATATCGTTGTCAATAGTACCAGGAATTCCAATAAACGGAACCCCAAACTCTTTGTGAAAGATATTTGCTCCAGTAAAAGATCCATCACCACCAATTATGACAAGTGCATCTATGTTGTTTTTTTTGAGATGCTCATAGGCTTTTTGACGACCTTCCATAGTTTTGAATTCAGCTGAACGAGCAGTTTTAAGAATTGTACCACCTTGATTAATAATATTTTTAACTGAACGAGGTCCAAGTTCTATCATATCATTGTTAATCAAGCCTTCAAATCCTTGACGAATGCCAACAGATGTAATGTTGTAATATTTGCATGCTCTAACTACGGCACGTAAGGCAGCATTCATTCCTGGCGCATCACCTCCAGAGGTTAATACACCGATTCTTTTTATATTGTTTTTCACGTTTTTCCCTTATTAAATCAAATATAATAAAAAAACAGAATATTATTGTAACAGGTAATTGTTAAAGATAAACTAATCTTCGTCGACGGGTTTTAAAATACCATCGGCAAAATCTCGTTGAAGAATGACAGCGATATATAAATCTTCACGAGTACGTTTAGGATCAAAGGTTTGTTTTAAATCGATGTTAAATGCTCCACTTGCAGCTTGGTACAGAAAAGCATTTAATCCTCCACGTAATTCTTTAATAATATCGTAAGTTGTTTTGTCTGTTTCTTTGTAAATTAATTTCGTTAAAATTTGACCTCGAGAACTTGACATATTTTTTAATTGATTCTCAAACTGATCTGCTAAATCTTTTTGTCTCGTTTTAATAAAACGTTTTTTATCTCGTCTTTTATCCATTGTTTGAATGGTATCAGAAACATAATTATATTCTCTAACAGCTGTTCTTACATAGGGCCAAACATCACGCACGCGCTTTCTTAGCCATATATAATATTTTTTTTCTAAATCTGATTTTAAATGAACAGAATAAAAACTTGATTCATTTAAATGTATAGTATCGAAAGGACTAAAAGTTAATTCATCAATATTTATCGAGTCATTTTTGATTTCTTGAGATGGGCTTTTACCTCCTAAATCTAAGCCGAAAATTTGGGCATTTAGATGTGAAAATCCCAAAAAAGTGAGCATTAATGTTATGTGATAGATATAAAATTTCATGTGTGAATTAGTTCAAAAATTGTTCCTAAAATTAGTACATTTGTTAGATAAATAAACTAAAATGAGTACAAATAATTTGTTTGATCAACAATCGTTAGATTTTTTGTCTAAATATTTAAATACTGCTTCACCAACAGGTTTTGAAAGTGAAGGGCAAAAAGTTTGGATGGATTATATTAAACCTTATGTAGACGAAGTAAAAACAGACAATTACGGTTCTGCATATGGTGTGATTAACCCCGACGCGAAATATAAAGTAGTGATTGAAGCACATGCGGATGAGATTTCTTGGTTTGTAAATTACATTTCTGATGATGGATTGATTTATGTTATTCGTAATGGAGGTTCAGATCATATGATTGCACCATCAAAGGTGGTGAATATTCATACCAAAAAAGGAATTGTAAAAGGAGTTTTTGGTTGGCCAGCAATTCACTTACGTCAAGCAGGTAAAGATGAAGCGCCAACGCCAGATAAAATTTGGATCGATACAGGTTGTACATCCAAAGAAGAAGTGCTAGAACTTGGAATTCACGTTGGTTGTGTCATTACATATCCAGATGAGTTTTTTACCTTAAATGACCGTTATTTCGTTTGCCGCGCCATTGATAATAGAATGGGAGGGTTTATGATTGCAGAGGTTGCACGTAAATTAGCCGAAAATAAAGATCAATTAGATTTTGGTTTATATGTTGTAAATGCTGTACAAGAAGAAGTAGGATTGCGTGGAGCAGAAATGATTACACAAACAATCAAACCAAATGTAGCAATAATAACAGATGTAACGCATGATACGACGACTCCTATGATTACAAAATCGAAAGAAGGAGAGCAAAAATGTGGCGATGGACCAGTTGTATATTATGCTCCAGCAGTTCAAAATAATGTGCGTGAATTGATTATTGATGCAGCTGAAAAAAATAATATTCCTTTTCAAAGAGCTGCAAGTTCTCGCGTAACAGGAACGGATACAGATGCATTTGCATATAGCAATGGTGGTGTTCCTTCTGCACTAATTTCGTTGCCCTTGCGTTATATGCATACAACTGTTGAAATGGTTCATCAAGCTGATGTGAAAAATGTAATCGAATTGATTTACGAATCGGTTAAAACAATTAAAAACGAACAAAGTTTTAAATATCACACTGTTTAAGAATTGAATAGATGTTATAAAAGCCGCTTAATAGCGGCTTTTATCATTTCTTACAACAATCCAAATTGTTTGAAATGATGCGTGTAATGTTTTTTATGAAACGTTTTCCAATCTTCGTATCCAATTTCGGCTAAAACAGGATTTGTAATTTTAGCATCTGGATTATTTTCGAAATAGGTGTTAAATTTATCTATTTCTTCTTCTAATTTTTCGATAGAAGCTTCTAAAGAAGGATAACGTAAATCCAATAAACCTTCCATTCCATTTGCTTTAATTCCTTTTTGCATTTCTTGATCAGACTCTAATAAGAACGCTTTATATTGTGGAATTTGTTCAACAGGAATTCTACAAGGCACACTTAAACCTCCATTTGATAGTTTAGTTGTTACAATTAAATGTTCAACCATGTGTTGAGGAGTCATAATTCCCCATTCAGGTTGTTGATCTACTTTTAAGGTTTTTAATTTTGAAATTAAATTCTCTTTATCGTCAAAATTTAGAAACATATTGTTTATTTTTATATATGCTGTAAGTTAATTTATTTTGATCAAAAAGTACTATTAATTAACGAGTATTTGGACAAATAAAACGAAGCATTATTTTTTATAAAACAACTAACCTATGATTTATGAAATTATTGATACCAACACTTATTTGTTTAATAGCTATAAGTTCATGTGTTTCACAGAAAAATCAGCATATTAACGAACATATTCTTACGCTAAAAAATAGTTATTGTAAGGCACCCCACAAGTATAATTACGAAAAAGAATTGCCTTCCTACAACGCCGATTCTATTCTTTTAGCTAATGCTGATTTGAGAAATGATTTTTCAGAGCAAAGTATTTTAATTCTAAATGCACTTAATTCGTTAGACGAAGTAAAAACTATCAATGAATTGAAAAAAGATAATTCGCTCGAATCGAGAGTGAAAATTTTAGAACTTAAAAACTCGATTAATAATAAAATTACAATTGCATTAACAGAATTAGACGCTGTTGCAGCAGAATTTGATTGCGAAGGCGAACGGGTTGAACAAATGGCGAGTTATTTGCAAAATATGAATGATAATCGAAATAATAAATTAGTAATCTATTCTATTGTTGCTGGTGCAGCGGCCTCTGTTGCAAGTGGAATTATAAAAAGTGATAGCTGGGGAAGCGCAGTAGATATTGGTGGAGGTGTTTTGGGTGCTGGTTTGGGGTTTGCAACACTTAATCCGAAAGGGAAAAAAATAGAATTTATACATCAACGAAATTTATTGCGTGATATTTGGACACAAAAGTTAGAATCAGAAAATTTTCCACCATTTGTTTGGTACATGTACACCGAGAAAAAGTTTTCTAATCATACAGACGGAACTTCAATTATAGGGAATATAAAAGGTCGCTGGTTAGAATTCAATTTTGAAAATAATATGCAAGAAGCCAATCAATCTGTGAATTTCGGAATTGGTGGGACTTACACCGCACAAGAATTGTATAATCGATCGCGAATGCTTAATCAAATGCAATCTGCAACACGAACAATTAATCAAAATATTAATTATTTATTGTTAGATTTAGATAAATTAGTCATGTATTAAAAACAGCAAATGATCAATATTCAACCACATTTAGAAAATGATTTAATTCGATTAGAACCTTTAAAATCTAGTGATTTTGAAGAGGTTTATGCTGCGGCTTCAGATCCAAAAATTTGGGAACAACATCCCAATAAAAATCGTTGGAAACGAGATGTTTTTATGATTTTTTTTGAAGGTGCAATTCAAAGCAAGGGCGCTTTCAAAGTAATAGATAAGCAATCAAATCTTGTTGTTGGAAGTACTCGTTTCTATGATTATGATGAAAAAGATGTTTCTATATTAATTGGTTATACGTTTTATTCCACTAATTGTTGGGGAAAAGGCTATAATCCGTCAGTAAAAAAAATGATGTTCGATTATATTTTTCAATTTGTGGACAAAGTTTATTTGCATGTTGGTGCAGAGAACAAACGTTCTCAGGTTGCAGTAGAACGATTAGGTTGTAGAAAAGTAAAAACAGAAGAAATAACTTATTTTGGAGAAGAACCAAAATTAAATTTTATTTACCAACTTGATAAAGATGAGTGGTTTAAGTGATTTTTAGATCATATAACTATTAGGCAAGAGAATAGTTCTGTCTTTTTTTTGAAAAAAAATAATATTTATGATTATTGTTTTTTTAATTAAATCTACATTTACTGCTGTTTTCATAATAATGAATGAGTAGTATTACATTAAACCCAATTTATGAAAAGATTATTGATGACTTATCAAATCAAAAATACTCTATTTCAGACTTTTTTTTCTCAGAAGAAGAAACTAAACAACTTCGCGAAGCCATAATTCGTAAAGAAGATAAACAAAATTTTCATCAAGCAGCCATTGGAAGTTCGGTTAACGAACAGATTGTAAAATCAATTAGAGGTGATAAAATTAAATGGATTGATGAAGAAAATAAATCGCACACAGAAGATATTTTCTTTCAGAAAATAAATGATTTCATTGACTATCTCAACTTAACATGCTACATGGGAATTGAAGAAAGTGAGTTTCATTATGCGATTTATCCTGAAGGAACTTTTTATCAGAAGCACATTGATGCCTTTAAAAATGATGATAGACGAACATTATCTGTTGTGTTGTATTTGAATGATGAACAATGGAAAGATGAATTTGGAGGACAATTGACTTTGCATTTGTCAGATGAAAATACGGTAGAAAAAGAATTAGATATTTTACCTCTAGCTGGTCGTTTGGCTGTTTTTGATAGTAAAAGTATTCCGCACGAAGTAAAAACCGTCCATCGACCAAGATATAGTATTACAGGTTGGTTGAAAACTAGAGGGAATATTTTGACGTATTTGTAACAAAATCTGTAGTCGGTTCGAGATTTCAATCTCTATTCACAATAGATAAATATTAGCATCAATTTGAACGATTTAAACAATAAAAACAAAGCCAACCATTGTAGACTGCACCCAAAAGTTTGGACAGATTAAAAATTAATAATTATAAAAATGAGTTCGATATTGTATCGGGCTCATT
>NZ_JACALO010000026.1:0-45868 GCF_030328185.1 Empedobacter sp. 225-1
TGAGCCCGATACAATATCGAACTCATTTTTATAATTATTAATTTTTAATCTGTCCAAACTTTTGGGTGCAGTCTAAATTGATGAGCTTTTTGTTATTTTGTTAAATCTACTTTTCCATTTTTGTAATAAAACTTGGTTGGAGAAAAATCATGATTATAAATAATTTTATCTTCTTTATCATACAATTTCATATTTACTAATATAAAATTATTAAACGATAAATGTCTATAGTTTATATCGTCAAAAATCCCCAAACGGATAAAAGGATTCTGTTTTTTATCGTATTTATAGAAAGAAAGTACATTACGTGCATTCGAATGATCAGTAGAATCAGCTTTATTAATTTGTCTAATCTCGATACTATCCAAGTTCGTTAAATGAGGGTAATTTGAATTTCTGTTCCAATAATATTTCTGAATTTCTAAAATTTTCCCTTTTTCTATTTTGACTGAATCCAAAACAGAATCTCCTTCAATTGCAGAATATACATATTTAGTATTTATTTTATCTTTAGTAGAAGTTAATTTCTGAATTATCTTCTCTTTAAAATAATTTTTAACTTGATAAGTTCCCTTTTCTATAATTACTCCACCTTCAGAAATCTCATATAAAGAATCATTGGTATATTTCACTTTTTGAGAACTCATGATATAATGAAAAGATTTAATATTTTTTTCTATTGGTCTTTTTTGATCATCATATTTAATTTGAATACTATCAAAATTATAATCTGGTAAAGATTCATTTACAAAATATCTATTCGAAAAAAAACCTTTCGGAAACAAATTATCATTCGATTCTACCAAATATTCTTCTTCTTGAATATCCTCATCACAAGAAATTATAAACAAACTACAAAAAGCAATTAATAAATATCTAAACATTTTTCATACAGTTTATTGCAAAAATAAACTTATTTATTTAAAATACCCCTTGTTGTGTAATAATATTTCAAACTAAAAATAATTCTATTTCAACTTAACATTTCTAATTGGCTTAATAAATAAAGAGATTAAAATGACGGTTAAAATTGTCATCGATCCTCCAAAAATAATGGCAGGAACAATCCCTAAAAATGTAGCTGCAATTCCACTTTCCAAAGCACCTAATTCGTTAGAAGAACTCACAAAAATTGAATTGACAGATGATACACGACCTTTTAAATTTTCGGGTGTTTTGATTTGTAAAATACTTTGACGAATGACCATTGAAATAGCATCAAATGCACCACCAAAAAGCAGAACAACAAAGCATAAATACAAATTTCGACTGAAACCAAAACCTATAATACAAACTCCAAACATCGCAACTGCACCTAATAATTTTGGACCTACATTCCCTTTTAATAAACTTGGAATTATTGACAAAAAAAACATCATGATTAACGATCCGATTCCATGGGCTGAACGTAAAAACCCAAAAGCTTCTGGTCCTAATTTTAATACTTTTTCAACAAAAGCTGGTAACAACGATTCTGCTCCACCAAAGAAAACAGCAAACATATCTAAGCTCAAAACGGCTAATATAATTGGTGTACCCCAAATAAATCTCAATCCCTGTTTGATTCGTATCAATGGTGATTCTGTTGATTCAGATTCGGAAGTTTCAGCTGGTTTTTTAGCAATCATTAAAATCATCATCATCGAAATACACATGATAGCAAATGCCGTTATTAAAGCTGCCTCAATACCAAATTTGGCTAAAATAACTCCACCAGCTAATGGTCCTAAAACTGAACCAATCATAAAAGCAGAAGAAGAAATTGGAATTGCTTTCGTATAATTTTCTTTGCGAACAACTAATGCTAATAGTGCAAATAACGCTGGTCCGCTAAATGCTCTTGTCAACCCCAAAATAACAAACGCCTAAATAAATTGGAATTCCGATTGCTTCTCTTACTGAAGGAAAATTAACAATCATCAAGACAAAAGAAGCTGTCATAAAACAACTTATACTCCGTACCAAAATCATTCGCTTATCTAATTTATCCACTAGTTGTCCTGCATAAAATGCGGTAAAAAGAATGGGCAAAAACTCAGCTAAACCTATTAATCCAAGAAAAATTGCTTTCTGTGTGACTTGAAAAATTTCGTAAGCAACCGATGTGCTTTGTATAAATAATGCGAAGATTAAGGAAAATCTTAAAAATATAAATGGAACAAATTCTTTATTTTTCCAAATAGATGGAATTTTCTCCTCTGATGTCATTTTACGAATTGAATTTTAAACCTTAAATGTACATTGATTTTAAGAAAAAATAAATTGATTTTGGATAATTAATTTGTTCCAATATTAAACCAAACTTCCATTAATTCTATTCAAAAATTACTAAAAGTTTATTGTTAAATTATAAATTAATTTAAAAAAGCGATACTCAAAGTACCGCTCTCCTAAATATGGTGTAAAATTAAATTAACGAAATTTAGAAAAATCTCGTTTACGTTTTTCTAAGAACGCATTTCTACCCTCTACAGCTTCTTCTGTTCCGTAAGCAAAACGAGTTGTTTCACCAGCAAATATTTGTTGACCAACCAATCCATCATCCACTAAATTGAACGCGTATTTCAACATTTTGATTGCTGTAGGAGATTTTGTTAAAATTTCTTGTGCCCAATCAAAAGCTACTTGTTCTAACTCATCATGAGGAACAACTAAGTTCACCATTCCCATCTCATAAGCCTCTTGAGCAGAGTAATTCAATCCTAAAAAGAAAATCTCTCGCGCACGTTTTTGACCAACTTGTTTTGCCAAATAAGCCGAACCATAACCTCCATCAAAAGACGCAACATCGGCATCTGTCTGTTTGAAAATCGCATGCTCCTTAGAAGCTAATGTCATGTCGCAAACAACGTGTAAAGAATGTCCTCCACCAACTGCCCAACCGTTAACCACAGCTACTACAACTTTAGTTGAAAAACGAATCAAACGTTGAACTTCTAAAATATTCAAACGACCAACACCATCTTGTCCTTCGTAGCCTTTTGCTCCACGAACGCGTTGATCTCCTCCCGAACAAAAAGCCCAACCACCGTCTTTTGCAGATGGTCCTTCTCCTGTTAACAGAATTACACCAACTTCTCGATCTTCTTCTGCTAATTGAAAAGCGTCTAACAATTCGAAAACTGTTTTTGGACGAAACGCATTACGAACTTCAGGACGATTAAAAGCAATACGCATTACACCATCACATTTCTTAAACGTGATATCTTCATATTCTTTTACCGTTTGCCAATTTATTGTTGCCATTATATTTTGTATTTTATTTTAATTTTTAACTTTTCGAAAATAAGACTTTTCTTACAATTTAGACTCTTTTAGTAAAACTATTGATTAAGATAATTTATGTTGAATAAATTAATAACTCACCTATTGTTTTGGATTTCAATTCTGTCTCATGCCATTCCTTTTCAGGTACAGAATCTGGCATAATTCCACCTCCGACATACAAATTCACTTTATTCGAATAGATTTTTGCACAACGAAGATTCACAAAATATTCAGATGCTATTTTATTTTGATACCCCATAAAACCTGCATAAAAAGAGCGATCATATCCTTCATTTTTTAAGATAAAATCTTTCGATAAATCTTTTGGCATTCCACCAACAGCAGGCGTTGGATGCAAGGCTTTCAATAAATCGTAAAGCTTTGTTTTATCGTTTAATTGAGCTGAAATATACGATTTCAAATGTTCAAAAAAACCAGCATTTACCGAAAACGGACCATCCACATCAATATAAGCAGTATAAGGTTTTAAAGTTGAAGCAATATAATCGGTAACAACTTGTTGTTCATGGTATTCTTTTTCCGTCCAATCATCTTCTTTCGCCTTTGTACCTGCCAAAGAAACTGTTTCGATGAATTGATTATTTTCTTTCAATAAGAGCTCTGGAGACGCACCAATCCAACATCCTTCTTTAACATCATAACGCAAATATAGATAGGCATTTGGATAATGTTGGTGTAAGTTTTTGAATGTTTCGGCTAAATTAACTGCTGTTTTTGCAAGTGAATTGATTCGACTAATTACAATTTTTTTTGTTGCCGACTCACTGCGTAATTCTTGAACAGTTTTTTGAATTAAATTAATGTAATTTTCGTACGAAATCGCTTCATTTTGATCAGATTCTGGTAAAGAAAGTTCAAAATTTGGTAATTGATCAATTGGTATTACTTGAACTTCATCATCATTAAATTCAATTAATTTTGAATTATCGAAACTATTGCAAATAAATTGATTATCTGTTACAATAGCTTTATTCTCCCATAACTCGACTTGTGTCGTATTTGGTTTTCTGAAAAGTATAAACGGTTTTTGATTCTGAATTAATCTTTCAAGTTTCTCTTGAAATTTTTTAAACATGTTTTTTAGAAATAATGGCGTTAGTTAAATGAGTATAACAAATTAATTTATCGTTTTCATCTTTGATTTCAATCTTAATCAAATGCGATGTACGACCTCTTTTTACGACTGTTGCATGTCCAAAAATTGTCCCCTCTTTCTTTGGTCGAAGATGATTTGCATCAACATGTTGCCCTACAGCAACGTAATCATCAGATGCTAAAATTATATTGGATAAGGTACTTCCTAAAGTTTCAGCTAAAACAATTGATGCGCCACCATGCAATAATCCAAAAGGTTGATGAACTTTCGGTGTAACAGGCATTTTTCCAGCTAAAAAATCTTCTCCAACTGCTGTAAATTCAATATCTAATGTTTCAAGTAATGTGTTTTTTGACATAGCTTGAAATTTTCTTAAACTATCTTGTTCGTTCATCATCTAATGTATTTTTGGATTATAAAGTTCGGGATGTTTTGCTGTTACATCTTTGTAAAAATCTTGAATTTCATCCATCACATCATTCAAAGATCTATTTTCTGTTTCTACAATTTTTGAAATTCCAGCTCGCTTTTTCTTAAAGTCACAATATGCTAAAACAATCGGAACATCAGCTTTCTGCGCAATATAAAAGAAACCATTTTTCCACTTTTCTGCACGTGAACGCGTTCCTTCTGGCGTATTGATTAAGTATAATTTATCTGCTTTTTTTAAAATATCTGATGCAAAATCAACCATATTATGTCGTTGTGAACGATCGATTCCGATTCCTCCCATTTGTTTGATAAAATAACCATACCAAGGCTTTGTCCAAGCATCTTTGATAAACATTTTCATTGGAATTCCCATTTGCCAAAAAGCTAAAATCGTATAGTAAAAATCCCAATTAGAAGTATGTGGCGCACAAACCAAAACGCATTTATCTACCTTTGATAAATCCAGATGATTGTCTAATTTCCAACCTCCTAACGAATACAATAATTTACCTAAAATTTTTTTCATAAATATGGTACATTAAACCTATACAAACATACAAAACTCAAAACGGATATTTGTAAATGTGACGAAAATAAAAAGAGACATTTCGTTTGAAATGTCTCTTTTTTGTATAGTATAAATTAAAATTCTTCTTTGGTCTATGCAAAGAAATCAACGATTATTTGAATGATTTCTGTAGTTAATGTTAATAGAATCTGTATCATCTTTGTAGTTTATTTCTTGGTTTGATTTTTCTTTTTTGTTTTCGGTTCTTGGTAAATTTAATCCTACAGATCCTTCATTACTTTCAACACGAATACCATTTTTATCGATTCTAACTTTTGCCGAATCGTTTCCGTCATTTACATGTATGTTTACATCTCCTTCGAAGTTATCATCTTCAGAATCTGTATCCTTTTGACAATTCAAACATACGATTTTTTTTCCATTAAATGCAAAATAATTATTATTTACATCGTTAAAATAATCGGTATCGTATTGTCCAGATCTGATATTTACCGAATTTGATTTTCTGACAAATAATACTTTATTTTTCGGTACATAAATTTTAATATCAACTGTTTGTTCTCTGAATTTACCGTTTTTTGGAATTTTAACAAATTTATCTAAATTCAATTTGTTTCCTTCTAATTGATAATTGTATTTAATTGATTCTAAATTACGTTTTGCTTCCTCTTTACTTCCTCCTTTCGATGAATAGCGAATTTCTAAATGTACATTATTGTCACTGCTCTCTTCGATGTCAAAAGTTTTGTAAATTGGAATAACTAAATTACCTTCTTCATCAATTAATTGCTCTAAATCATTGAAACCACTGTATCTATAATTCCCTTCTTCTCTATTCGTAAATTCTATTTGAAGCGTGTCTGAAGGAATATTTAGTACTTTATCTTCAGTCATTTCAACAGAATTTCTGAATTTACTTGCGGTACTTACCGAAATTCCGATGATAGCAAATAAGGCAACGAACCAAAGAGCGATTGATCCAAAAATAACGGCTTTGCTCACTGTTACACGATTCCAA
The DNA here is from genome assembly GCF_030328185.1 of Empedobacter sp. 225-1. Lineage (NCBI taxonomy): Bacteria > Pseudomonadati > Bacteroidota > Flavobacteriia > Flavobacteriales > Weeksellaceae > Empedobacter > Empedobacter sp. 225-1. The sequence continues at coordinate 6,364 of NZ_JACALO010000026.1, forward strand.
AAACATTTTACGCCTAAAATTGTCAATAAAACACCTGGAATTACCATTAAGATTCCACCAAAAATCTTTGCAGCCATGCTCATCCATTCTTCCTCAACTATGTAGCCAAATAATTCTGTAGGCATTTCTGTCCACGTTGTGAAAAAGAAGAAGAATCCAGCAACAATAAGTCCAATTCCCGAGCTCAGTATAATAAATCCAATAAACCAAAGTAATAGTCGACCAAAAACACCAAAGACTCGACCTAATTTATTACTTAATTCTTTACCTCCGCTAACAACCGTTTCACTGGCTTGTTCTACGTTTTTTTTTAAGGTATCTATGTTTGCTGGTTGTCCATACATTTGCAATTTTTCTGATGTAGTTTTTGCTTTTGGAACAAAAATTAATAAGATAAAATAACAAAAAACAACCAACCAAAACGAAACACCAAGAGTTGCAACTCCTAACACAAGTAAAACCAACCAAATTGCTCGTACAAACCAAGGATCTACGCCCATATAATGTGCCAAACCAGCAGATAATCCTGTTACAATTGTATCATCTGGGTCACGGTACAAACGTTTTGCTCCTGTTTGTTGTCCTCCATACGATTGGTTATTTGATGATGAAGTGTAAGAAGAATTTGTTGATGACGTCGTTTCACCCTCTTCATCCTCTACTTTATATTGATCTGGATGCCCCATCGTTGCAATCACAAAATTAATATCATCCTCGTTCACGACTTCTCTAAATTTTAATCGTTCGCGAAACAATTCAGCAATACGGATTTCTACATCTTCAATAATATCTTCAATACCTTCTGTTCCTCTCAACGAAGTTTTTACATCCTGTAAATAGGTTTTTAATTTATTATAGGCGATTTCGTCTAACACGAAAGAAAATCCTCCTATACTTATTGATACTGTCTTATCCATTTTTGTGCGTTTCTGTGGTTACTTTATTCACGGCTTCGATTAACTGATCCCAAGTAGCAGCTAATTCTTTTAAAAATTCTTCACCTAACTCTGTAAGTGCATAATATTTGCGAGGTGGTCCTGAGGTTGATTCTTCCCAACGATATTGTAAAAGGTCATCATTTTTTAATCTTGTTAAAAGCGGATATAATGTTCCTTCAACAACAATCATCTCTGCTTTTTTCAATTCGTCTATGATATCAGATGCATAAGCATCACCTTTTTTAATAATGCTGAGAATACAATATTCCAGTACACCTTTTCGCATCTGAACTTTTGTTTTCTCTATATTCATAAGAACGGCTTGTTTTATTTTGTTATACAAATATATATAAAAGTTTTAGTATTATGCAAAACAAAGTACTGAATTATTTTTAGTATTATATATAAAAACTACAACAATCGGTCTATTTATCAAGGATTGATATAAAAATATTTTTTTTAAGTTTTTTTACATTCTTTTCTAATTAATTTTTTTAGAATAAAAATTTAAATGTTTTTATTCTATTCAATAAAAACCTCTATCACTTTATTTGCAATTAAAAATCACATTTCAACTTGCTTAACTTTCCTTATCTTTGCAAAAATTCGAGCTCACACAATGAAAAAAATAATAGGAAGCATAATGCTTTTAGGTGCTTTTTTAGCTTCAGAAAGTGCTTTAGCTTGGGGATTAACAGGTCACCGAGTAGTTTCTCAAATCGCAGAACAACATATTAGCAAGAAAACTCGTAAAGAAATTACTAAAATCATTGGCCCTCAAAAGTTAGCGTATTGGGCGAACTGGCCAGATTTTATTAAATCTGATACTACTTGGAAACATGCAGATTCTTATCACTATGTCAACATTCCTGGAAATTTAAATCGTCAACAATTTGATGTTGCTTTAGAGCAAACGTCGGATGAAAATATGTACAAAAAAGGGTTGTTTTTAATCAACGAATTAAAAAACAATCAAAATCTTACGATTGAGGAAAAACAGCATAATTTATACTTTTTAATTCACATTCTTGGGGATGCGCATCAACCACTTCATGTGGGGCGTCCAGATGATTTGGGAGGAAATCGAATCAAAGTAGAATGGTTCCGTGATAAAGTAAATATCCACACGGTTTGGGATTCTAAATTAGTTGATTACGAAAACTATTCGTACACAGAATATTCAAATTTGTTAGATATTGCTTCAAAAGAGCGTCAAATTCAAATGAAAGAAGGCACTTATGCAGACTGGATTTATGGTTCTTACATTCTTGCAAACAATATTTACGCAGGTGTAAAAATGGACGATAAATTAGGATACCGTTACCATTTTGATAACAAATTTATCATAGAAGATCAATTATTAAAAGGAGGAATTCGTTTAGCAAAAGTTTTGGATGATATATTTAAATAAAATAGATTTTTAAATTATTCTAAAATAAATTCAAATCCTGAAAAGTCAATTTTTCAGGATTTTTTATGCACTAAATCTAATTTTCAGACTTTTTGACAGTGATATTTTTCAAAAACAAGTCATTTTGTCTTATTAAATCATTTTGCATATAATTTGAAAAGTATTTAGCATGAATAATGAAATCAAAAATTTAAACATACAAAACATGAATACAGTTAGAAAAAACAGAACAAATTATTTCCCTTTTGGATTTGATAATGCGATGCTTCCAAAATTTGAAACATACGTAAATTCGAACAATCAATTTCCGGCAGTCAACATCAAAGAAAACGAAGATAGTTTTGAGATTTTATTAGCTGCGCCAGGTCTTACAAAAGAAGATTTTGCAATTGAGGTAGATGAAAATGTTTTGACTATTTCTTCAGAAATCAATCAAACAAAAGAAGTAAAGGAAGAAAAATTTTCGAGAAGAGAATTTAATTTCACCAACTTTAAAAGAGCATTTACTTTACCAGAAACGGTTAATGAAGATAAAATTGAAGCTTCTTATGTGAACGGAATTTTAAAATTAGTTTTACCTAAAAAAGAAGAAGCATTGCCAAAAGAAAAACGTAGTATACAAATTTCATAGTATAAATTTAATTTTAGTTAGTTAATTCATCAATCCTCAATTTTTCGAAGTTGGGGATTTTTTTTCGGAATGATAAATTAATAAAAAACAATATTATATTTTCAAAAAAACATAAATAAAGTAAAGACATCTTCTGAAGTCTTTTTTTATTTAACAAAATATTATATTTTAGACCTAATTTGTAAAATTTATCACACGAAATCAGATTAATTATGAAATTGATTAACACATTAACTTACTCTGCATTAGTTTTATCTTCTGTTGCAGTACATGCACAAGCGCAAGAAAAATTGGATCCAACAGTACAAAGCTTTGTAACAGAAATCCAAAATAATTCGCAATTGAAAAAAATTTCGCACGAATTATTAGACGGAATTGGACCTCGATTAGTTGGAACACCACAAATGGATCAAGCCGGAGATTGGGCAATTAAAACCTTAAAATCATGGGGAGTTGAAGCTCGTCGCGAAGATTACGGAACATGGAAAGCTTGGGAACGTGGTTTAACTCACGTTGATATGACTTATCCGAGAGCAAAATCAATCGAAGCAACTCAATTAGCATGGTCACCAGCAACTAAAAAAGCTGTAACTGCTGAAGTTATTGCGATGCCAGTTTTCAAAACGAAAGCGGAATTTGACGCTTGGTTACCAAGTGTAAAAGGTAAAATTGTTTTAATGTCTCAAAACCAATCGTATGGACGTTCTGACTATCAATACAAAGAATTTGGGTCTGAAGCATTATACAAAAAAGTAACTGAAAATAGAAAAGCTGAAGCTGAAGCTTGGAGTAATTCTATTAAAGTAACAGGTTTTAACAACAATACACTTCCAGAAGTTCTGGAGAAAAATGGAGCTGCTGCAGTTGCCATTTCATATTGGACTGGAATTATGGGTGCAAACAGAATTTTTGGTGCAAAAACGAAAACGATTCCAATGTTAGATATTTCGAATGAAGATTATGGAATGCTATATCGTTTAGCTGAAAATGGAACTGCTCCAAAATTAACTGTTAATGCGCAATCTAAACATAATGGAGTTGCAAAAACATTTAATATTGTAGGAGAAATAAAAGGTAAAGAAAAACCAAACGAATATATTATTTTATCGGCTCACTTTGATTCTTGGGATGGTGCACAAGGTGCGACTGATAATGGAACAGGAACAATCGCGATGATGGAAGCTATTCGTACAATTAAAAAATTATATCCAAATAACAAACGTACCATTTTAGTTTGTTTATGGGGAAGTGAAGAACAAGGATTGAACGGTTCTCGTGCTTTCGTAGAAGATCATCCAGAAATTGTAAAAAATACACAAGCTGTGTTCAACTTAGATAATGGGACTGGGCGAGTAGTTAACATCAATGGTTCAGGTTTCGAAAAATCTTACGAATATATGACGCGTTGGTTAGCTGCAACACCTTCTTTTGTTCGTAATGAAATTAAAACAGATTTCCCTGGTTCTCCAAGTGGAGGTGGATCAGATCATGCTTCATTTGTTGCTGCAGGCGTACCAGGATTTATGTTAAGTTCTCTTAATTGGGGTTATAGTACATATACTTGGCACACAAACAAGGATACTTATGACAAAATTGTTTTCGAAGAAATTCAGAATAATGCAATATTAGCTGCTACATTAACAATGATGGCGGACAAGGAAAATGAATTAGTTAATAGAGATCGTCGTGTTTTACCTGTTGGTAGAGATGGAAAGCAACAAGAATGGCCAGAGGTTAAAAGCCCTGCAAGAAATTCTGATGCTTATATGAAATAAGATTTTCTTAAACATATTAAATCCACTCAAATGAGTGGATTTTTTTTTTGAATTAACTATTTTCTCTATAATCAATAAATGTAATCGGCTTTCGACTTTCTGGTTTAAAAATGACTGTTTGCAAAGTTTCAAAATTTTCAAATTTAATCGAGGGAGTTACACGCATTTTTGCTCTAAAATGATCTTTTATTTTGGCTAAAAAATCATCCGTTTCATCTATCGAAACTAATCGAATCAAAATTTCATCTGTTCCTAACTCATTCGAATAAATTTCTATTAAATGTAGTTTTATTTCATCAAAATGCGACAATACATCCTGTAAAGCAGGTGGATACAACGTTGTTCCCTTGTACTTTATCATGTGTTGTTTTCTTCCTTCAACTGGACCTAATCGATAGGTATGGCTTCCGCATTTACATTTTTCGGAATGTTTTCGTACTAAATCTCCCGTTTTGAAACGCAACAAAGGCATTCCTTCAACACCCAAAGTAGTAATCGTTAATTCACCTAATTCACCATTTTCAACTTCATTATTTTCTTCATCTAAAATCTCTGTAATAATCAAATCTGGTTGATGATGACCTCCTACTCCTACTTCACATTCCGTAAAAGCGGTACTCATTTCTGTCGAAGCATACGTTGAAAAGAGCTGAATATTCCATTTCGAAGTAATTTTTTGCGCTAACAAAGAAGGTTTCAAATCCCTATCTCGCAAAGCTTCGCCTATACACAGAACTGCTTTTACAGAAGATGTATTGAAATCGATGTTATTTTTTTCAGCATAATCAATCATTTTCAACAAAAAAGAAGGAACTGCTACCAAAAATTTCGGTTGATATTTTAGAATAGAATCCCATTGCAATTGAGGAACCCCCGCTCCTACACGAACAACACCTGCTCCTAACTTTCGCAAACCAAGAAAATAAGCCAATCCAGCCATAAAACGACGATCAATTGTCGTCATCATTTGTACAACATCACCTTTTTGAACGCCAATTCGTTGAAAGGAATTCAATTCATTATCAGCCAATCGTTCCAAATCTTGGTTCGTTAATCCAAACGTTACAGGATCGCCTAAAGTTCCGGAAGTCGTCGAATAATCTATAATTTCAGGTAACGGAACACACAAAAAGTCAAGATTTCGTTGTTGTAAATCATTTTTGGTTGTTACGGGAATTAATTTTAGATCTTCCGTTGATTTGATTCTTTTCCAATCAATCTTATTTTGTTCAAATAAATCTTGATAAAACTTAGAATGCTTTGCTAAATAGGCAATTTGATCTTGTAATTTTTGATTTTGAAACGCTTTTATTTCTTCTACCGAAAGCTTTTCTATTGATTTTTGTTGGCTATTTTGCGTGTGCATTTTGATAGCTTTTTCTCTGTTATTAATCGATCCGGAATCGTAGTGATTTCCTTTGTTAATGCTAATTTATAATAATTACTCGCTTGTTGACAGTCTTTTTGTTGAAAAAAATAATCACCAACTTGCGCATACACTTTCCAAAAATTTGGATTATTCTGAATGTAACGATTTAAATAATCATTATCTATTTCTTTTTTATCTTTAATCAATTGCGCAATTAACTTCTGTTGAACGCGATACGCTTCGTAATCTTGGTACGCTTTTGTCGTTAAAAATTGATCTTTTTCAATTTCTAAACTGTCCACATTTAATTTAAAATTTGAAATTGAATCATTAAAAATTTTATTCAAATCGTAAGCTGTAAATTCACCCAATTGATATGGATTTGATGAAACCCAAACCAATCGTTTATCTGGCTGAAAAACAACTGCATGATGCGCTAATAACTGATTCAACGCTTTCTCATTTCCAAAACCAATTTTACTGTTTTTTAACCCATTTGTATCTCGTAATAAATCAACCATTTTTTGAGGATTTAACTGATTTTGAATGGTTAACTGTTCATCAATTTTTTCGAAACGATAAACGGAATGACTTTCTGTTTTTTGCTTATTATTTCGTTTATCATCTTGATATTCTATACTCTGAAAATGATTTGTACACGCCAAATAAGGTTGATTTTGTACTTCATAAACACCAAATTTTTTAGGCGAAATTTCAATCAAAACTGCCCGATGATCTTTACTACTTCCAATCATTAAACTTTCGGACACAAACACTTTTTTGTTCTTCGCAATCTCGATCGCTTCATCAATAGTAGATGCGTACTGCAATATTTCTAATGCAACAAGAGAAATTGGAGTTTTTGCTTTCAGCGGAATCGAAGATTTTCCTGCATTAATCGTCACTGTCAAACCTTCTAAATTCATTCCAGACGACACACCTATCATTCCACCCCAAGTAACCGACATATATGGAAAGCCAGATGTAGGTCGAATAAACGACACTATTTTATTTTTAGCAAAATCGTCGTTTGCATAAAAATCGAAATTTCGACCGATTAATAATCCTCCATCTTCCGATTTATTGTCCCAAACTGCTAAAGAAGAACATCCAACCAACATCAAATCGTGCATAGCATGCCCTATATCATGTGCGCCATGCAAAAAAAGATTTCGATTGTATTTATCCATCAACGAATCATATCGATTTGAAGAAAATTCGGAAAGACCATAAATCTGTGCTTTATATTCGTTTTTGATATATTGATGTAAATCTCGGTTATAGTATTTTAAAACTTTAAACAAAAATTTTCGACGCTTTTCGGAAGGAATGAAATCAGTAATCAGATTCATAAATGATTCTTCTTGAAATGCATATAATTCCTTTGTTAAAACCCCTGTTTTCTGACCTATTTCTAATGCATCACCCGAAACATATAACTCCCAATTTTGAGACTTATTCTTTTTTAAGAAATTATTTTCTATATAAAATAGAGAATCATTTACTTCGTTACGAATATAATTTTGAGAATGATAAGCAGATAAATCAGGACGGTCAGCCATACTTTTTTGGATGCCACAAGAAGAAAGTGTAAACAGAATAAGAGTTAAAATGTAGAAGTATTTACTCATAAGCTTTTTGATTGATTTCCCGATGAACTTTATTCATTAAATATTCGGATCCAAGAATTTCGCAACACGTCAGAAAAGCACCAATTGTAACGCCTAAAACACCATGAACTCGTACATTTTGACCTGTAAAGTAAATATTTTTCACTTTTGATTTCGGTGATATAAATGTTTTCATCGGATGATGACTATCTTTCAAAAAACCATACATATTACCTTTTTCTGACCCAATAAAATCTCGATAGGAAAGCGGTGTTGATGTATGAATCGCTAAAATCTTTTCGCGAATATCAGGGAATTTGTTTTCTAATTTTTTAATAATCAGTTCTGTTTTATACCGTTTAAATGCTTCATAATCTTCTCCTCTATTTCCATAATTATCATTGGTATCAACATTATATGTTTCTTCCCATTGTTGCACTTTATCAAACGTCATATAGGTCATAACCGTCATACTTTCCGAATATGCTTCATTTTTTTGATCTAAACTAAATGTTGCAATATAAGTATTCGGCCAATTGTCAATTGACTTTTCATAACTGTCCCATACATCGTTTATCGAATTAAAATGATAGATATTATGGTTGATATATGGAAAACTTTTAGGCTTAAAAACGAAATAAACAGAAAACACGGAAGGTGTGACTTCTAAACTTTTAACACGTTTAGAAAATGGTTTTCCAAACTTGCGTTCTCCCAACATATCGATCGTTTTCTTGATATCTATATTCGAAATGAATAAATCTCCATAAAAACGCTTTCCTTCCTTCGTTTCACAAGCTATTACCTCTTCATTTTCATCTTGAACAAAGGTTTGTATTTCTTGGTATTTATAAATTTCTCCTCCATACTTTTTCAACTCCTTAATCAAAAGAGTTGAAATTTGGCTTCCACCATTTACACAACGCCAAGCCGAATGTATATAAGAGTTAACAGAAAGCGCATGAATGTATAAAGGTGTCTTTTTTGCTTGTCCCACATATAAAAAATTATTCCCAACTAAAACGGCTTTCAATCGCTCGTTTGTGAACACAGAATCAATGTAAACTTTGGCATTAATTGCCAAGAAATCTTCTTCGTCAGCAAACGCAGCAGTGGCTAAATTATACATCGGAAAAGCAGCACAAATCTCTTCTAACTTTCTACTGTATTCGATTAAATTTTCGCGTTCTTCTGGAAAAAAGACAGACAATTGATCGACAAAATTTTGATAAGTTTGTGCTATTGGATAGACGTTTTTATCATCATCAAAAGAAATCATATCAAAACCATCTTTGTTCAATTGCTTCAACTTTAGCTTGTCGGCTATATTTAGATATTTGAAATAATTATATAAGTTTTCACCTTTGGCTAAACCTCCAATATAATGAACACCCGTATCAAAAATTGTTTTATTCCGAACAAAAGTTTGCAAATTTCCACCAAACTGATTATTCTTTTCAAGCACCACCACTTTCTTTCCTTCCTTTGCCAAAATAAGAGCAGAAACAAGTCCACCCAAACCGCTTCCTATCACGACAATATCGTAATGAGGTTTCGATTTATTTTGTGTAAACGATGTATTCATTTGTTTCTGTTTGTTGAATAAATTCAGTAAATAATGATTGATTGATGTTTCTATTTTTTAGAACAACAATTTTATTAAATTGATTGATTGTTTCTTGGTTAATTTCTTCAATTTCTGTCGAAATCAAAAGAGTTGTATATTCTTCATTAACGCTGAAGTTTGGTGAATATTCTAATGAGCGGATTTTTGTAATGTAATTTGTCGCAGCAATTGATCTTTTATCTTCACTTTTTATAAACGAAATAATTTTACGACTTGCTTGCTGCATTAACAATAAGAAATCAATCTGTCCATAGTCATTAGCAAAATGAACGATTTTTTCGTTCGAACCAAATACATCATTCAACTGATGATAAACCGATTTAAATTGTTTAAAATCTTGTTTTACTGCATGTACAACTTCAAATTCTTTATACAAAAAACTTAAAAAAAATTTTTGTTTCCAGTAATTTTCATCTTCATATCTATTTCGAATTTCTTGAAATTTTGCTTTATAAGCTCTACTGATTTTTTTTGTACGTTCAGAATAATTTAATCCATAAGTTTCATCATTCCAAGCAATTCTATCTCCAATTATTGAATAGATATGTCCATCCGAAATTAAGAAGTCGCCTTTTGGAATAATCTCTGAATTTCCATGAATATACATTGGTAAAATATCTAATTTCAATTTCTCTGCTAAATAAAATGCTCCTTTATGAAAACGGTTGATATTATTTGTAAAAGAACGCGTTCCTTCAGGGAAAATCATCAACGAAAAATCATGACCAATACGATTTTTGATCGCGTCAATATTATCTTCTACACCATTTGAAACTGGATAAAAACCAGCCATTTTAACTGCACGTCCAAAAATTGGCGATTTATACACCCAATCGTTTACTAAAAAAACAATTTTAGGTGTACACATTCCAATAGCTAACGTATCTAAGAAAGAAGTATGATTGGCAATAATAATCGACTGCTTCTTAAAATTTTCATGATTTGGATTGATTATTCGTTTAACAACCGTTGGTTTCAACATCAATACAGATTTCATAAAAGTTGCCATTCCCCATCCAAAAAGTTGGTACTTTTTCTCTTTCGAAATTGGTAAAATAAGCATCAAAAAACGAAGTATTAAAGAAGTCAACGTTCCAAATAATCCAAAATATAAAAAGAAAATTCCACTCTGAATTGCCAACCATAAAGTCATCGGACTTTTTCCTTTTTTGGAACGATTGGCTATAAAAAATCGAAATAAAATTGGATAAAAAATAAATGTAATCACCAATGCTGCAAGCACTCCAACCAACGAAACTGACGCAATAGATTTTAGAGCAGGGTGTTTTGCAAAGATAAGCGCACCAATCGCTAAAACTGTCGTAATAACGGCTAATAAAATTGATGTTCGGTAAGTCGGCATTTCATCTTTACCAATCGTGTATTCTTTTTGTAAAGCACTTGTCATAAAAATACTAAAATCAACTCCATGACCAAAAACCAACGTGCAAACAATACTGCTAAAAATATTAAATTTGATATCAAAAAGTCCCATTAAACCTGCAGTAACCAAACCTGATAACGCGATAGGAATCGCACTAATAATAACCAACTCAATACGTCGGAAAAAATACCATAAAATCAATAAAACAGCTAAAAACGAATAATTAACTAAATTATTAAAGTCATTGACTAAATTACCTAAAAAGTTTTCGTTTAGTAACTTTCGGTCAATTACAATTGTTTCGTTATGATGAAATTGATTCACAAATTTCTCTCTATTCTCTTCCTTTAATTTGACTAAAGTTGAGATGGTATAAAATCCATTTTTTTCGGAAACAAATTCTTCAAAAAGTGATGGATTGAACGCGCGATAATCCTCTAATTTTAATGGTTGATAGGATTTATCAAAAATCGAGAAAAATTGATCGTAAATACTTTGTTTAAAACCATATTTTTTTCCTTCGTTGACAAACTCATTCTTTACAAAATTTATCTTTTCAGCAGACCAGAAATTATTCCAATTCTTTATTTTTTCTACTTGTTCAGCAGCTGGTAAAACCAATGATTGAATCGAATTAAAACTTAATATTTCATCTGCATTGACTGCTTTTGATAGTTGAGTTGTTAACGCGCTATTTTTAGTTAAAACTTCATTTATATCCGTTCCATAATTAACCACATACAATGATTTTGAAATGGTATTAGAAGACGTTTCTAATTTTTGTTCAGCAATTTTTTGATCTGTTGGAATGTAATTCAATTTTGATAAATCCTTATCAAATTTAACTTTACTGAACGTAAAACAACTTACAATAATCAGCAGTATACAAGCTACAATCAAAAATTTATTATGATGAAAAGAGAATAATGCTAACTTCTCTATAATGGTAGAATTATTTTCGACCGAATTTTGCTTTGGGTGATACAAATGTGGAATAATCAACAATGAAAAAACACCAGAAACAATAACCGTTATTCCAGCAAAAATTCCTAAATCTTTTAACACATCTGATTTCACAAAAAGTAAACACAAAAAAGCAATCGCTGTTGTTGTACAGCTCATGATTAGCGGTTTGGTAATCTCTTTAAAAAGTATTTTAGAATCGCTATTGTGTTTGTAATGCGTCATGATATGCAACGAATAATCAATCGTTATTCCGAGTAAAACCGCACCAATACTTAATGAAATTGCAGAAATTGTACCTTGAATGAAATACAACATTGCCAAGGCAAAGAAAAAACCAAAAACAGAAGGTATAAAAATGATAATTGGAATGTAAAGCTTACGATAAAACACCATCAAAATTACCATTAATGTCGTCATCGATATCAATACAGTTGTGATAATATCTTGCTTGATTTGCTTGGCATTTGCAACAGCAATAAAACTTGAACCAAAAAAACTTAATGTTGATTTCCCGCTATATTTTGGATTTAAATGCTGTTTTATTTCCTCTAATCGATTGACAAAATCAGTATTATGTTCTGTTTCACTTCCAGAAAATGTTGGATTGATAAAGAGCAATAATTTCGAATGATCTTTCGTAACAATAAACCCTTTATACACCTCAAAATCGCTCGTTAAATTTTTATCTTTCAACCGATTTAACGCAACAAAAGTTAAACCAAGAGGGTCTTTCAACATAAATTCTTTTGAAACTATTCCCGTTGGTGTAATTAGACTTTTGTAATTCTGTTCAACAATCGATTCAATAGAATCTTTCGTCAGTTTTAGAGTTAACTTATCATAATCTTCTTTCTCTAAAAAAAGCGGTAAATTCTGATGTACAAAATCAAATGTCGAAGCAAAATTATCTAAATCATATTGACCTTGAACATCATTGTAATACTCTTTGAGCGGTTGAATACTATCCAAAAAATCTGTTGCTTGAGCAGTCATATCATCTAATGTTCCAGCCTTTTCTTTTTCGATAATAACAGCAACTTTATCTGTGAATTTTAATTGAGAAATAACTTTTGTAATGGCATCATTCTTCTCATCTTTTGGAATAATTCGCGTTATATCTTCCTCAAATTTTAATCGATTCGCAAAAAATAAACAACACGCCAAAAAAAGAATAAAAAGTAAACTGCTCAACCATTTATTCCCTTTGATATGTAAAAATATAGTGTAGAAATATTTATGCATTCTTAATGGTCTTTTGACTGAAATAAGTTAATAAAAAATAACTTAAAATCCCACTTACAACACTACAGAATGTTGCTAAAACTAAGCTCCCAATTACATATCGAAGTAAATTTTTCTTAATCGTTTCGAACGAAACCAAACTTAAATCTAAATGAAAATTATCTTGTAAAATGAACCCTCCAGTAACTAAAGATAGGTAGATGATGATTGGGATCATTGGCGGAATACTAATGTTAGAACAGAAGAAACTGATCACTTTATTCAACCGAAACATAGAGGCTAAAAAAATAGATAAAAAGGTTTGAAAACCCCAAAAAGGAGCAATACCAAGAAAAACACCCAAAGAAATTGATAGCGCTTTTACTTTATTGCTATCGTTACTTCCTAAAATATCTTCTTTAATGAATGTTCGTAAGTTTTTTTTTTTGAAACTGAACAGAAAATTTCGAGGTTTAATGTAGAAAATAGTCAAGAATACAAGAAATGTATTCAAGATGCTAATTCGTGTAAAATCTTTGAATGGACGGAAATGTGAAACGCGTTCATTTGGATCGTACAAAATGTCAATCGGAATGTTAATTACTTCAATTCCTTTCCAAGCTGTACGTACAATCACCTCAATTTCAAATTCAAATTTAGTTGTCCAAAATCTTTTTGGAATAAATTTTAATGGATACAAACGATAACCAGATTGAGTGTCATTCAATTTAATTCCTGTTTCGAACCAAAACCAAAAATTAGAAAATTTATTGCCAAAACTACTTTTTTTCGGAATACCATCTTGTTCCATTTGGCGACTTCCGATAATTAAAACAGGTTTATTACGTTGTTCTAATTCTTCTATAAAATTTGGAATATCATGTGGAAAATGTTGCCCATCAGAATCGATTGTCAAAGCATAGTGATACCCATTATTTACGGCTTCCTTAAAACCAACTCGCAAAGCATTTCCTTTCCCTTTGTTTTGTGCTATTTTAACCACAACAAATTGACTTTCGTATTCGTTTAAAATAGCATCTGTAGCATCTGTAGAACCATCATTAACAATAATAATCTGATTGGTGTAGTCCAAAACTCCATCAATCACACGTTTCAACGTTTTATGATTGTTGTAAGTCGGTATAAGTACACAAACTTTTAGTTCATCTATTTTATGTCGAATATTCGAAAAATCCATGCGCTTAATGAAATGTTTTCTGCTGTTGTACTGTAAAAGTATTGTAATTTTTGGCGTATGACTTAATCAATGCTTGAACTTCTTTAGGAGCCGATTTATAATTTTCGATAATAAATGTTTTATCTTCTTGAATATTTTGATTGTATTTAATAAACTTTGGAATATTTTCTTGAATGATTAATCGAATCAGACGATTTTCCACATCTTTTGAATCCTTTTTGATCGAATTATTAATCAAAGTAGCGCCTTCTGTAAAAAATTGTTTTTTTATTTCCTTATCTTTTATCGTTCTTGCTTTTAATATTTTAGAAGCTCCTTTGTACGCAATAATTGTCTGATTTTCACCAGGATAATTATTTAATTTATTGTATAAAATATTCACATTTTTAGATGATTTCGAAGCGTTTTCAAAATCCGTCCTTAATTCGGATAATGTTAATCCAAAAAAGAATAAAACCGAAAATAATAACGATAATATGATTTTCATTAATCCAAAACTTTATAAATTGCACTAAATTTTAAGGCATTTGTTGCTTCAAAAAAAGAGGTATTTTTAACTTTTACTTCATCATTTTCGCAAACAACATTCAAATTTAATTCCAAAATTGGATTCACAAATGGATTTATGGTTGCCATAAATTTGACATTCGAAACTTTAGACAAAAACAGATTTTTCGCAACAAAACCTTCTGTTATTTCCTTTATAATTTGCATCATGCAAACGCCTGGAGTAATTGGATTATTTGGAAAATGACCTTCAAAAACTTCATGATTTGGATTCAGTTCAATTTGGACTTTAAAATTTACATCATCTATTTTCTCCGAATTTTTGATGGTATATAGATTAGGAATAAGCATTTGTAACTGTTTTGATTTACAAATATAATCTAAAAAATATTGTAATTTAAGTTTGTTTAATCTTCCTCTAATTGTGTATTTACTTTTGACAATTCGATACTTAAGTTAAAGTGATAGTGTTTGATTAAAATCTTTTCTGGATAATCTGTTTGATTAGTCGTAAAACAATTGAATGTCTTTATTTTATTGTTCTTTAGATGAATTAATTCTTGAAAATAACTTGATTCATTTTCATCGAATACTAAACTTACTTCTTTCGATTTTAAAACAACAAAATTTGCTGTTTTAATAGATTCATCCACTTTGAAATCGTTTTTAAAAAGCATTTGTAAATCATTTGCAAGCGTTTTCACAACTACTTTTTTATTCAAATCTGGCATGGCATAATTCAAGTTGTAATTATTTTCTGAAATAGATAAATCAAATAATGTATTTCCAAAATCAGACATCATTACTACTCGATGCGAATCATAACCGAGCTTTTTTACTACAAAATTACCTTTCATTTCATTTTTCATAAACGTAATCTTAAAACGGTAACTGTATTCTTTGTTAATTTGACTAAAATAAGGATTAAGAAATTCCTTTTCAACCTTTTGTTTATCTTGTATATCGGCTATTTTATATGTCGTTCCACAAGACGTTAAAAACAAAATACTAAGGAGTAAAAACAGACGCATTGATTGCTTTATTTAAAGATTTGTTCGTAAATAAGATTTTGGTGTAATCGTCTGAAGGCTCAATCAATTTCACTTCTGTCACCGTCGATTGTCCGGAATAAAACGTCAACTGAATTTCTTTGATGTATTTCATCACATCTTTTATTTTCGGTTGCAATTTTGCTATTCGAGCTTTATCCGTTTTAACATACGTAATAACAAAATCATTGGTATTGAACAAATTACCACTTACACTTCCAACAATCAATTGATTTAGTTTTTCAAACTTTTTATTCCCTTGTAAATCAACACTCGATTTTTTTCCTTCGTCGTTAATGTAAATTTTATTGTGGTTAAAAATGACATTATAATCAATAGGTTGCGTATAATTCCAACGCATCGAACTTGGATTTTGCAGATACAATTTACCTTTCGAAACAATTGGATTTTCTAAAAAACTCATCACTTTATATTGTGTAAAATCAGCCGTTAACGTCTTTATTCTTTTAGAATCAGTTACAATATCTTTTTTGAAATTCTCAATTTCAGCATTACTCATTTTACTTTCTTGCGCAAAAATTGTCAAGTGAAAAAATGCAAATAAAATGAAGATTTTAGTTTTCATATACATCAATTTTCAAGAGTTCGTCTAAAGGAACTACTTTATAATTTTCCTTTTGTAAAAATACAAATAATTGTGCTAACACATTCGCTGTTTTATCCGAAGTGTCATGCAATAAAACGATTGAACCTGGTTTAATTTGTCGTGTAATTCGATCAAACAATCTTTTTTCATCATCAATAACTGTATCCAAAGATCGAACATCCCAACCTATTACGTGATGTTTGGTTCTGCGCAAAGCTCTTGCAATATGTGGATTTGTCACGCCAAAAGGCGGTCTAAAAATCTTTGTTTTAACCGATATAGTTTGTTCAATAATTTGATTAGTAGTCAGAATTTCTTGTATAATTTTATCAGTTGAATAAAAGCCATTTTTAGGCGAATGATGATAAGTATGATTTCCTATTAAATGCCCTAATTGATGTATTTTTTGAAGATTTTCTGGAGATTGATTGATTTGTTTTCCGATACAAAAAAATGTTGCTTTAGCATTATTTTTTTCTAAAATTTCAAGAATTCTTGGTGTAAATTCTGTTGGTCCATCATCAAAAGTTAACGAAATTATTCGATCTGTGGTTTTACCTGCTGAATGAAACGCTTTCAAAAAGTAATTAAATCGAATTTCAAAAGCACCAAAAATTGTCAATAACGACCAAATAAAAAAAGGTATAAACAAATAAAAAAAAGACAAACTTTCTGCAAAACAACCAATTGACAGACAAATTAGTGTAGCTACAAAAAAGATGGTGGTAACCTTAAATTTCATATCGATTGAAGCAATACTAAACTCAAATCTTTTCCATTCCGACCATTGACCAAAAGTACATTTCGATAACTTTTAGCCACTATTTCATTGGTTTTAAATTGATAAGGTAAACTTTGATGACGTAATAATTTGCAACCTAAAATAAATCCAAAAGCCGATGACGTTCCAAATTCACCAATAAAATCTTTGTATTCAAATATCTCAATCAATTCCTTCTCATTAATTCGCAAAGTTTGATCTCCTGAAATTATCGCATCAATATCGGATAAATCAATATTATTCAATTGAATAAACTTTAAAATTTCAGCATTTACATCTTCATAATTATTCAAGAGATGAACATCTATTACTTTCGCATAAGAACTTTCACTTTTTTGATTAGATAAAACACAAAAGTGTGCACCTTCACTGTATTTAACTCCTTGGTTAAACTCATTTTTAATCTCACCAACTAATTGCAATAATTCATAAGTACGAACACCTATTTCATCAATTCCACCAATTAACGCATTATTAATCCCTTCCTTTTCTACTTGTAAAAAACCATCTAATAACGCATTCTCAAAGGAATTAAAACCATTTGTATAGGTAAAATTGTAAGCGTTGCACCCAAGATGTAAAGCAATTTGAGAACCAACCGTATTATGTGTAGATTGAATAAAAGCAGTTGGCGTCAAAAACTCCTCTTTGTTTTGAATAATATTCGTCAAAAACTTTTCAGAATCCACCAAACAACCTAAAGCTGTTCCAGTGATTATCGCTTCTGGATGTTCAATTCCTCCATCATTCAATGCTTTTAAAGAAGAATAAATTCCCATTTTAACTCCAGAAGCCATTCGACGACTCATCGCAGAAGAAATAATATCTTTTAACAAAGGAGATTTCGCTTTCGTTATTGAAGTTTCTAATAACAAAAAATCATTTGTGATTTCATTTGTAAATTGAGCATTTACGAAACCTAATCCATTTACCACTACTTCTTTCATGATTTAGAAAAGATTAAAGTTGAACAATTCCCTCCAAAACCAAACGAGTTTGATAATACACATTGAATATCTTTGTTCTTAACTTCTGTCGAAGGAAAGATATTCAATTCTTCAATCGGAGATTGAAAATTAAGGTTAGGGTAAACTATACTATGTTGTAAACTTAACAAACTAAAAACCGCTTCTACACTCGCTGCAGCAGCTAATGTATGACCCGTATATGGTTTAGTTGAACTAAAAATAGGTACATCTTCTCCAAAGATTCTTTTCAAAGCTCTACCTTCTGTTATATCATTGTTGTTTGTAGCTGTACCATGAACATTGATATAATCGATATTCTTTGGTTGAATATTCGCGGTTTCAAATGCTTTTTTCATCGCTAAATACGCTCCTTCTCCATTTTCAGAAGATGCAGTTTGATGAAATGCATCATTGGCATTACCTGAACCGATCAAATAACCAAAGATTTTTTTGTTTGATTTTTGAGCTAATTCATCTGACTCTAAAATCAAATAAGCTGCAGCTTCTCCAAGGTTTAAACCTTTACGATTTTCATCAAAAGGTTGATTAAACTCGTCGCTTAAAATCATTAAACTTTTAAATCCATTGATTGTAAATTTAGACAAAGCGTCTGTTCCTCCTACAATCACACGATCCAATTTCCCTGAATTAATCAAACGAGCACCATACATAATCGCATTTGCAGCTGAAGAACATGCAGTACTAATCGTCGAAACAAAACCTTTTAAACCAATCTCGTTTGCAATTTGATTCGTTGTTGCTCCTGCATCATGACTCATAATATACTTTTGTTGATCAAGTAAATTCTCAAAATCTAAAAAATAATTTTCAGTTCGATCCATTCCTCCTACACTCGTAGAGGAAATCAACCCCGTTCTTACTTCATTTACATCTTCTATCTTAGCTTTTTTTAAAGCTTCTTTTACAGCTACAAGCCCTAGCATTGCTGTTCTGGAAAAGTTGTTGTCCGAAGATAAATTTAAAAAAGTTGCTAACTCATCATTAGATAATTTTATTTCACCTACAAAAATTTCATTTTGATGAATAGATTCAACGTTTTTAAGGCGCGATAAACCATGTTTTTGATGAATTAATGAATCAAAATTTTCTTCGACATTCTTACCAATTGCCGAGATAATTCCTATTCCAGTTATAGCAACTTTTTTTGTCATTATTTTGTTCTATTTTTTTCGATATAATCAGCCATGATTTCAACCGATTGAAAGATTGTTTTTCCTTCTTTTGGATCAGTAATTTTAATTCCATATTCCTTATCCAATAAAACAATCAATTCTAATGCATCAATAGAATCTAACCCCAAACCGTCTCCAAATAGAGGGTCATCATTTTTAATCTCTTCTACCGAAACATCTTCAAGATTTAAAATTTCGATAATTTTCACTTTTAAATCATTTATTAAATTTTCCATAATGTTTTTATTCTAACTAATATTATTTTAATCTATTAAGTACATTTTTGTTTCGTAATCTTCTTGTAAATAATCAACCCAAGCCAACACAACTTTTTTTGTTTTATTCTTATTAATCAAAAAATTCGCATATTTCTTAAGTAGATCTTCATCAAAATTCGATGAAATAAAAAAAGCATTTTCAGTTTTCAAATGATGACGAATACTGACTTCTCCTAAACAAATATTTGCTAATGTGTAAACAAATACAGCTGGACTTGGAAAAATTTCATCAGTCGATTGAATACTTTTTTGATGTTTCAAATCTGAATCTAAACTTGAATTTCTATTGGCAAAAACCAACGCTATTTCTTGATTTTCATTCAATGTATTCTCGTCTTTTAGAATGATCTCAGCAGCTAAAAAAGCCAATTTACTTTGATTATCCATTTTATAGAATTTTGGATAATCTATTTCTAACGATTTAAATAAATTTTTAGAAAATAACCCAAAATCTCCTGAAGAATCTTCGAAATAAAGTTCGTCATTCAACCAAACTTGTTCTTTTTTAATTTCAACTTTATTCATCTTGAACTTTTTTAAGTATGATTACAGCATTACTTCCGCCAAATCCAGAAGAAGTTTTTAGAATAACATTGATTTCTTTTTGAAGATTTTCCTTTAAAATATTTTGAGAAACTGAAGTTCCTACTTCTTTGAAATTATTACTTTTCAATATAATATTTTCTTCTGCTTGTTTCATCGAAATCACCAATTCTAACAATCCAGACGCACCCAATGTATGTCCGTAAAAAGCTTTTAGACTATTGGTCGGGGTTTTACTCATTTGCAAACGATTAAAAGCAATTGATTCCATTTCATCGTTATACAAAGTCGCCGTTCCATGAGCTGAAATATAATCTATTTCATTTGATGAAACATTTGCTTCTTTCATCGCCGACTCGATACTCAAAACCAAACCTTCACCTGTTCGTGATGGTCCCGAAATGTGATTTGCATCATTAATAGAAGCTTCTCCCAAAATTTGAAAACTATTTTTTTCTTTATTCTTCGAAAGATAAATACAAGCTGCTGCTTCGCCTAAATTAACACCTTTTCGAGCCTGATCAAAAGGTTTGCACAACTCGAAATCCATTGCTTGAAATGAATTGAAACCTGTTAAAACAAAATCTGTTAATTCATCTAAAGCCAAAACATATACATTGTCAAAAGTATCCATTTCAATGAAACGTTTTGCTACATTTACCGCCAAAACACCAGATACACATGCATTTGATACGATTATTGGTTCTGATTTGAATTCAAAATAATCAGCGATTTTTTTAGCGAAATTTGGAATAGATGCTTCGTTTATAGAATGTGAAAGATGATTAATATTTCCTTTCGTTGTGGATAAAACAAAACCCGTTCGAGAACTTATTTCCGCTTGCGCAACAATAGATTGAAGAGCTATAATCCCAATTAATTCTAATCGAGTATATTTTTTATTATCAATT
This sequence comes from Empedobacter sp. 225-1, assembly GCF_030328185.1. NCBI lineage: Bacteria > Pseudomonadati > Bacteroidota > Flavobacteriia > Flavobacteriales > Weeksellaceae > Empedobacter > Empedobacter sp. 225-1. Next base: position 27,331 of record NZ_JACALO010000026.1, read on the forward strand.
ACTTGATCTTTTAAATTACAGAAAATTTCTTCATTAATTTTTCCTGCATAAAAATGTTTTAAATGACCAAATGATTCAACTTTAGTGACGGCAGAATTTCCCTCCAACAATTGATTCCAGTTCGTTTCAATTGTATTACCGAAAGGCGTTAAAATATTCGCACGATTGATGTAAATTTTCTCCATTACAATAATCCTACTTTTTTCTTCCATTGTTCAAAAAATGCTGGAAATGTTAACATTAATTCTCCTTCGTTGTCTAAAAATACTTGAATTGTTTCACCAATACAAACTAATTTTTCATCTTGATTAAAAATCTTGAATTTATAAATCATCTTTGCAGCCAAAGTATCTACAAAAGTGGTTTCTATTCTACATTTATCCCCATATTTCAACGGAAACTTATGCTCGCAAACTGATTTGATAATCGGCGTTACAAAGCCACTTTTTTGAATATCCAAGTAACTAATTCCAAAATGACGGCCAAAAGCTTCTCTTCCATCTTCAAAATATGTAATATAATTCCCATGCCACACGATTCCCAACGGGTCGGTTTCATTAAATCGAACAGCGAAATTAGAATGATGTACTAAGGTTTTAATCTTCTCTTTTGAATCTATCATAATATAATGCGGCAAACAAGGTAATAATATAGAACAAAATTAACAAAATAATATTCGGTACAATCTCTATGAATGACTGATTTCGTAGAATAAGACTATAATAGCCATCTAGCGCCCAATTCATCGGTGAGATTTTTGCGAAATGTTGCATAAAATCTGACATTGCAAAAACAGGAATCCATACTCCTCCTATCGCTGCTAAAATAACGACTAAAGTTGCTCCAAATGGTGCAGATTGTTCTTGTGTTTTGGCTATTGTTCCAATTAAAAGTCCCAAACCAATTGCGGCTAAAGACGCAAAAACAGTCAGTCCATAAATAGAAAATAAAATACCATCTGTTTTAAAACTTGGTAAATCAATCAATGGAAAAACGAATTTAGCTACACCTAAAATCATTGTAAACTGAAATAAACTTATGGCTAAATAAGTGATTGTTTTACCAATAATTTGAACTGAATAAGGCATCGGACTAGTTAATAATCGTACGTGTGTTCCTAAACTTTTTTCTTTTACAATATTGATAGATAAAGGAACAACGATAAAAAATATAGCAAATAATGTCCAAGCAGGAACATTATGTTGTGTCACGTTTGGTTTTAAAATTGATTTTGAATCTTCGGGAACAATTTCTTGAAAATGAATGAATTTTTCATTTTGAAAACTCAAATCTTCAGACCCCATTTCTTGTTGAAATGCCTTATAAATACTTTTATTTTCGGTGTCCGTTATTAATTGATCCAATACATTCGAAACATTGTCCTTAAATGCCAAGGAAGTTGCTGGATCAAAATAAAGTTTAATCGTTTTTGGACTAACCTGTTGATTGTATTTAACTTCCGTACTATCGAAAGCAAATTCATTTAAAATTTGCTCAACATTTTGATTGATTTTATAATCCAAATCTTTTGATAATCGTTCAGGTATAACAATTCCGACTTGATATTTCCCTTTGAACACCTCTGATTTTAGTTCATCTTCTGTTAATTTTTTTCCATTTAATTCTGAAACAATTTTCAAATTGCCCGATTGAGAAATATATTTTTTAACCACAGCAGAAATACTATCCTGATCATGATCAATAAATAGTACTGGAATAGTTGCTTCTGCAAACGAATCGTAGGTACTTTTCTGAATTTTAGTTACCGTTACAACCAAAATCAAAGGCATTATAAAAAGAATCACCAACCCACCAATATCGCGAATCAGCAATAAAATTTCTTTTTTAATACATGCTAAAAGTTGTTTCAACATATCATGACAATTTAGTTAGATGAACAAATGCTTCTTCAAGATTATACGCATTTACTTGTTGAATCAATTGTTTTGGTTGGGCAGTTATAATCGATTTTCCTTGATTCATAATAGTAACCTGCGTACAAAAATCTTCCGCTTCTGCCATATGATGCGATGTATAAACGATCGACATTCCTTGCTGATGAAGTTCTTGTAAATAATCCAATAACGCAATTTTGGACTGAATATCAACACCAACAGTTGGCTCATCTAAAAATAGAATTTCTGGTTGGTGAAGAATGCCTGCCAATAAATTAATACGGCGTTTCATTCCACCCGAAAAAGATTCAATTTTTCTATCCAAAAATTTACTCATTCCAACCTTTTCTGTCAAAAGCAAAATCTTTTCATGCAATTCTTTTGAAGGAACTTTATAAATCTTTCCGAAAAATTCTAAATTTTCTCGTGCTGTCAACGTTGGATACAATGCATATTCTTGTGGAACAATTCCAATAATATTTTGAATCTTTTTTAAATCATTTTTCTGATTAAAATTCTGAATCACAATATTCCCAGAAGTGGGTTTAATCAAACCTGAAAGTATCGACATCAATGTTGTTTTCCCTGCTCCATTTGGACCAAGAACACCATGAATTTCGTTTTGTTTTATCGTTAATGAGAAGTCTTCTAACGCAAAAACATCCGAATTTTTATATTTTTTATATAATTTTTCAATCTCAATCATCTCTAAATTGCTTTTCTTAAACGCTTAAAAAACGACTCTTCTAAATCTGCTAATTCCAACAATTGATCAGAAATTACATCATAAATATCTTGGGCATTGTTTCTTTTTTTATATACTCTTGAAGCATTTAAAGCAAAATCGCGCCATTTATCGCCTATTTCAGAAATTTCTAAGGCAAAATCATTCAGATGTGGTTGGTTTATTTTTTGTGCAGCCTCTTGTAAAAAAGCAGCATAAATATAACGAAAACCTCCACCACCAGTTCCGATTTCTTCTTGCATACGAATCATTTGAGCCAAGAAATAATTGGTTTTTGCATTTCCAATTTTCTTTGGCATTTTTTTAATTCTTTTTGCAACCATTCGTATACCTTTAACACCAACAATTGGTACTGGTGCTAACATTTCGCGACACGTTTTTTTTATTCCTTTTGTAATCGCTTTCTGATAATCTATATGTTCTGGAATATATTCAGGATAATACAAATGACCTTTTGGAGCTAAAACTCCTTTCGAAAAACGAACTTTTTCTAATTCATTTTCTGTCAATTTTGTTGTTTCTTGCATCACGGGATCACTAATTAAATAGGTTTGATCTTGTTTACCAAAAACAACCAAATTATGTCCATTGAAATGGAATTTATATTCTTCGGGAAAATAAGTTAAATTGTATACACCAACCTGCAAACCACATGGACGATTAGCTAATAGTTGTTGATCTAAAAAGGTTTGAGCAGACTTTGTAGAACGAAATTTATGACGTTTAACCTTTATTCCAAGATTTTTTGCTGCACGATTAAAGATCATTCCAGGCATTGGACGATAACTAATAGCAGGCGCATGATTCACTTTAAGAAATGGCAAGAAGACAAAGAATAGTCCCGAACCAATTCCAAAAATCATTGGTTCTGAAATATCAATTCCTTTATTTTTTAACAAATTAGAAGCAACACCGTTCTCGCAATGTGCAGATTGAAAATGTTTAAAATCAGTTAGGGTTTCCATTAAAGTTTTTTAATTCATCAACCGAAATTTCAAAAGCTTCGGCATATTTTTTTAGTGTTGATTCTTTTAGTTTTGCGAAAACAGTTGGCTTTGAATGTCGTTTGACAAAAAATTTCCAAATTCCAACATAATTAGAAAGGATATCCCAATCCATACGTTTCAATTCCATGAAATATAATATTGGACTTGCTTTTCCTTCAATCACTTGTTGTCTTGCTTGCTCTGTACGCTCATCTAATATTTTTAATGTTTCGGACTGAACAAGATTCTTCGCTTCCCAACCCGTACTCAACGTTTGAGAAAACTCGCCTTGATCATCAATCGCGTAATATACTTCATTAAAATCTTTTAAATGTCCTTTATCTTGTGGTACTTCTGATTGTTTCATTTTTTATGGTTTTGAAGCATCAAATTCATCGTAGCTGTTGCAATAATCTCTTCGTCAAGTACAACTATTGCCTGCATTAAACTAATTGTAAATTCATCATAATCATAAACTTCTAACAATGTTGATTTTGTTGTTATTGTTTGATTAATTTTTGGTAATTTCAAGATTTCAGCTCGTTTTATCGTACTAATAAAACCAGTTACATCCCCTTTATGAAGATCAGCAAAATTGACAAAATAATTTTGACCTATAATCGTTGAGCAAACTTGCGCCATATTTTCGAGCAAACCGACTTCAGTAAAATATTCGTTCTGAATAAATAGTTGAGTTGGTTTTATCGTAAATAATGCTTCAACATACGTTTTTTCTAACCAAGAAATCGTATCCACAAAAAGCATTGGCTCACGATGTGGAAGGTATTGTTGAATATCAATTTGTTGATTTACTTTCATAAATTATGTTTCTGCAATCACTGTTTTCATCTCTCCTTTTGCAATTACCTCTTCTTCAATCTTTGTTTCGATTGATACCAAAGTCACCCCCATCACTTCGTGTAAAATAACGGCTGTTGTTACTAAATTTTCATTAACTTTAGGCAAACGATTAATCTGTATTGACTTCATCGACCCGATATATCCTGTTGGTGCTGATTCATTTCGAATATAAAATTGATATCCTGTATACAACGCTACTGTTTGCGCCATATGTTCTAACACTCCTGGTTCTTTTAATTCATTATTACTCACAAAAATTGAATCATTTTGTACCGATAAACCACCAACTACTTTTCCTTCTTCAAAATCAAAAATAGCATCAACCATTATCATTGGTTCGCGTTGTGGAATCAATAATTTGATAAACTCTATCGAGTGATTAGGTAATTGTATTGCACTCATTTACACGACAGTTAAATAGGCATACGAATAAGAAAAACGTCCACTTTCTGGTACACAAAGCATGATACGATTTCCTTTTATAAGATTTCCTTTCTGAAAAAGTTCATCAAGCATTAAAAAAATAGAAGCCGAGCCAACATTTCCAACTTTACTCAAATTCATAAACCATTTTTCAAGCGGAATTGTGATACCTTTCTTACAAAATTCATCATATAATCCTTGAACAAAATAATTAGAAGATACATGTGGCAATAAATAATCGATCTGATCTGATGATAATTGATGTTTATCCATTGCAGCTTTCATGCTTTCCACACCTTTGATAAAAATATTTTCGTTTAAAACTTTGACATCTTGTTTCAATGAAAAAACCGATTTTTTTAGCCAATCTTCCGAAGAATAATCGCTCCAAGGTTTCATTTCTCCACTTGGTAATTTATCACCACCTGCATACATACAGGTTTCTAATTCGTGTGCGTAAGAATAAGATTCCATCCACTCTATTTTTAGTGAAATAGTATCTTCATTTGGTGTATTTTCTAATAAAAAAGCACCTGCACCATCAGACAACATCCAACGTAAAAAGTCTTTTTTGAACGCGATAATAGGTTGTTCTTCTAATTCTTTCAAATTTTCAACTTCATGTTCAAATTTTTCTGCTTTCATCCATGTCGAAACTCGTTCCGATCCAGAACAAATTGCATTTTTAGAATTACCCGATTTCACTGAAAGATATCCAAATTTTAACGCATTCATTCCCGAATTACAAACACCAGAAGAAGAATTTAATTCGACTGAAACATTATTTTGCAATAAACCATGTACCATTGCTGCATGAGAAGGTAATAGCAAATCGGGTGTAGAAGTTCCACAAGACAATACCTCAATATCGTTTTGTGTAAATCGATCATCCAACAAATTGACGATTGCTTTCATTGTCAATTCAGCATTAGAATGCGTTATATTCCCTGATTCATCAAGTGCATAATAACGTGTTTTGATTCCATTATTTCTTAAAACAATTCTTCTTGCTTTTGACGGAATTTGATTAATCTTTCCTAAAAAATCTTCCATTTCTTCGTTTGAAACTGGTTGATTTGGCAAAAACTTAGAAGTTTTGGTGATATATACGTGTTGCATATTATTTTATTCCTTGATAATATTTTACCTGTTTTTTGTATTTAAAATAATTAAACGGATAAAATATAATATATAACAAATTTACTATCGGAGATATTATCCAAATAGCCACAATTAAATAATAATAAAAGAATTTTAAGAACTTTTCTCGCTGTTTACCTTGCTTAGAATCAATCATTTTTGACCAAACTTTAAACATTCGGTTTCCCTTTTTATCTACAGAAACCAAAAAAGGTTTTACCTCAACAGCATGAGCTTGTACTAATTTTTCTTGTAAATCTGAATAACTATTATTTTGGATTGAATTTAGAATAATTTTACCAAATCTTCTACTTTCTTGTATTGTTTTTTCATTAATTCCTGGCAAAGGCAACAAATTAAACATTCGTTTTTTAACTCCTGAAAACATCCAATTTACAATCGTCATTGCACTTATTAAATTTGGTGTATGATCTACTAACGCAATATTTCCGACCAATTTCGCTTTTTGTTCTTTCAAAATTACCTTGATTTTTTCCTGTGCTAAAAACCACATATTTCGCGAGCCACTAATCGTAATTATTTTAGTATGTTCTAAAAGTTTTTGCGTTTGCGAATCTCTTAAAAAAGAGTTAATTGGAATGGAAGGTGATAAAAACCAAACTTGATAATACAATAAAATCAAATCATATTTTTGATGTAAGATTTCGGATGGAATTGGTTTAATTTTCTTCTTTTTTTGAAGAAAGCTGTCAGGAAAAGCATTAAAAAAAGAATAAAAATCCCACGGAAAAGGAAACTCCTCCTCCATTTTTATGTTATAGGTCGTTAAACTAATATCTTGGCTTTTATTTAAATCATAAGTTGTTTGCTTTACAATCTCTTTCAATTGTCCTGACTGCGAATAATAGACAACTAATATGTTTGTCATTTTGTAAAAGATTATTTTTTTTAGTGGTTTGAAAATTCATATTGTTGTGTAATTTACTTCCAAAAATCGAAATAATTGAACCATTGATAAGGATATTTTTTTAGAATGATTTCTAAATTCGTACAAAACTCCTTCAATAGAGCGTTTGCATCACGATGTTTGAAATTCGCTTGACGAGCATATAGATGATAATGTAGATTTTTTTCTTTCATGACATACACGAAAGCAACGGGCACTTTCAATCGAGAAGCAATAGAAAATGGTCCTGCAGGGAAATTAGCTTCTTTGCCAAGAAGAACTTCTGACATGGTCTTATTTCCTTCGAAATAACGATCACCTGTAAAACAAATCAATTCATTTCGGCTAAGCGCATTGTTAATTTCGAAAATATGTGATAAATCCTCTTGAATTAAGATAAATTTCACCGAAGGTTTCATGGAAATACTTTCCAAATATTCTTTGATGACGTTTCGTTCTAAATCTGTCGTTACCAAATTTATTTGACAATCTAAATCGATGTCAGCAAAAAAATGTTCTGCAACTTCAAAATTTCCAACATGTGCGCTGATTAAAATTCCTCCTTGTTTTTGATCTAACAAATTTTTCAACAATTCAATCCCATCAAATTCGTACGTAAATTTATTACGTAAACCTGCATTAATTGCTGTTTTATCAATTAATGTTTGACCAAACGTATAATAACTTTTATAAACGCTTAAAATTGATTTGAAAATGGAAAATTTTAGACGATAACGAAAGTAATTGTAGATTGATTTATTGCTATCGACAGCTGTTATAAAATAATAAAAAGCTACAAAAATTAAGACTGAGTAAGCAGCCTTAATTCCGAGCTTTTTCATCACATTGACAAATATTTTGTAACCAAGGACCGTTCCTTTAGAACGACCATCCCATTGTTTCATATTTGTTATTTGTTCTCTAACTTTTGTTCTACAATTGTATAAAAGTCTTCAAAAGTAATCATACTTTGAAAATCTTCTTTTACTAATTTAACACCAAAATTAGATTCAATGATTACCACTAAATCGACATAGTCTAAACTATCTAAATCTAATGATTCTTTGATATTTTTTTCTTCTGAAATCACAGAAGGATCAACTTCAAATTCATCAATTAAGATAGCGTTTAATTTTTCAGCGATTTGACTTTTCACCATTTTTTAGGAATTAATTTTTTTAATTACAAGGGCAGAATTCGTTCCACCGAATCCAAAAGAATTTGACAAATATACATCAAATTCTTTATTTAAGGTTTCTTTAACAATGTTTAATTTAGCTGAATCTTCATCTGCATCTTCGAAATTAATATTAGGCGCAATAAAATTATTCATCATCATTAAGTTAGAATATATAATTTCACTTGCTCCCGCCATCCAACATTCATGTCCTGTCATCGATTTTGTCGAACTAACATAAGGTCTCGTTTTCCCAAAAACTTGATCGATTGCTTTTGCTTCATTCGCATCACCAACTGGTGTAGAAGTCGCATGAGCATTGATATATTGAATTTCATCAGCCGATAGATTTGCTTGTTTTAACGCTCTATTCATTGCTATCGCAGGCCCATCTACATTAGGTGTAGAAATATGCCCCCCATTTGATGAAAAACCATAACCCAAAACCTCAGCTATAATTGGAGCACCACGTTTTATAGCCGATTCATAACTCTCTAAAATCAACGTTGCCCCTCCTCCACTTGGTACTAATCCATCACGATTTTTATCAAAAGGACGGCATGCTTTTTCTGGATGCTTTTCATTGGCTGAAAAAACACCTAACCCATCAAAGCTTGCCATAGCATATTTATTTATTTCTTGCGCTCCACCGCATATAATCATGTCTTGCAAACCATCTTTGATCATCATAAAACCCAAACCAACAGAATGAGAACCGCTTGCACAAGCAGCACTAATGGTCATGTTAATTCCTGTCAATTCGAAAATTGTTGCAAGATTCATGGTTACAGTAGAATTCATTGATTTAAAAATAGCACCAGAACCTATTAATTCTGTGTCTTTTTTCTCCCGAACAATATCAATAGCATCAATAATTGCTTTCGAAACGCTATCGTTTCCGTAAATAATGCCAACTTCATTTGATTTCACATACTCTTCCGTCAAACCAGCATTCTTCAAGGCTTCTAAAGTTGCCATATACGCAAACTCTGTTTCTTGGCCAACTGTAATTCGTTGACGACGATTTAAAAAAGGTTTCAAATCAGCATGAGGAACCATTCCTGTTAATGCGGATTTGAATCCAAATTCTTTACGTTCTTCATCAAAAATAATCCCTGATTTTCCTTGACGCAAAGATTCGGTTACTTCTTCTAATGATGTTCCTAAACAAGAATAAATTCCCATTCCTGTTATTACGACTCTTTGACTCATTTTAGCTAAGAATAAATTCCTCCATTTATATTGATTACTTCACCTGTAATATAACTCGATTTTTTAGAAACCAAGAAACTTACCAAATCAGCTACTTCTTCGGCTTTTCCAAAACGATTGGCTGGAATTATTTTTTTTAATTCCTTTTGATCCAATTCATCTGTCATATCGGTTTCGATAAAACCTGGCGCAACAGCATTTACTGTCACATTGCGTTTGGCAATTTCCTGTGCTAAGGCTTTTGTAGCACCAATAACTGCTGCTTTCGCTGCTGAATAATTCGTTTGTCCTGGCGTTCCTTTCAATCCAGAAACAGAAACAATATTCACAATTCGACCAAATCTATTTCTTAACAATGGATTGATAAAGAAATGCGTCACGTTATAAAAACCATTTAAACTTGTATTAATCACATTCGACCAATCATCTTGCGAAATCCACATAAACAAATTGTCTTTTGTTATTCCAGCATTGTTAACAATTACTTCTACAATTGCATCTGAATTTTTTTCTGACCAATCTGTCAAAACTTGTTGGGTTTGATTAGTATCAGCTACATCAAATTTCAAAATTTCACCTGAACCTCCTAACCTTTCCACTTCTCTTAAAGTCTCTAACGCAGCAGCTTCATTCGAATTATAATTGATTAAAAGATGATACTCATGGTCTTCGGCAATTTTTAAACAAATTGCTTTTCCTATTCCACGCGAACCACCTGTTACTATTGCACATTTCATGCTTTATTTTACTTTATTATTTAGTAAATAATTTTTAACTTCCTTAAGATAAGGATAAATCACCTCATCTTCCTTAAATGCAGGAACAATTTTACGAATTGAATCATAAAATGCTTTCCCTTTTGATGACAATTTATCTTGTATTTGTAGACATTCTATCGCTTGTGTTACAGCTAAACTTTGAACTGTCAATACCTCAAACGTATTATCAATCACTTTTGCACAAATTGTAGCGGCATTCGTTCCCATGCTCACAATATCTTGATTATCGTTATTATTTGGAATACTATGCACATACATCGACGTAGAAAGTGTTTGATTTTCTGCCGTTGTAGACGTAGCTGTAAACTGCGCTGCTTGTAAACCAAAGTTAAAACCAAGTGTTCCTAAATTCACAAAAGGTGGTAGAATATCATTAATTTTTGGATTCACTAAATAATTTAATTGACGCTCACTAAGCATCGATAAACGCGTGACAGCTAATTTCAATTTATCTAACTCTAACGAAACATAATCGCCATGAAAATTACCTCCGTGATGAACCGTTTGATTTTCTACATCAATAATTGGATTGTCACTTGCCGAATTAATCTCGTTTTCTATTACTTCTTTTGCAGCATTCCATGTATCGTAAATTGGACCTAAAATTTGCGGAACACAACGTAACGAATAATATTCTTGTACTTTTTCTTGGAAAATTTTCTCTTTACGTTCTTGGTACAATTCATTTTCTCGTTTTTTAACCAATTGACTATCATTCAAAAAGTCGGTCATTTTATTCGCAACAACTCGCTGTCCTATATGTTGTTTAGCTTCATTTAATGGTTTTGAATAATGGTCATCAAAAGATTGAACAATCTCATTCATCATCGAACTCAACGTAATCGAAAGATTAATCAATTGATCTACTTTAATCAAATTTACCATTCCGATACCTGTCATAACCGAAGTCCCATTCATAATAGACAAACCTTCGCGAATATGAACTTCTATTGGCTGAAGATTTTCAATCTCAAAAACTTCTTTCGTTGATTTGATTTCTCCTTTATAAAATACTTCCCCTTCACCGATTAAAGCTAATGCTAAATGTGCTAACTGAACTAAATCTCCACTGGCTCCTACGCTACCATGTTGATAAATAACCGGTAAAATATCACGATTCACCAACTCTTGCATCAACAACAAGACCGATGGATGAATTCCTGAAAAACCAAGAGACAACGTATTTAAACGCGCAATAATTGCTGCTTTTGTTTGATCTAACGTCAATGGTTCTCCTATTCCTGTACAGTGGCTTCTGATTAAATTATATTGAAGTTGAATTGTATCTTCTTCCTCAATACGATATTGAGCCATTGGACCAAAACCTGTATTTACGCCATAAATTATTTTATTTGTTGAAAACTCTTTCAGAAAATTAAAACTATTCTCCACTCGCTTAAGTGTTGATTTATCCATCACTAATTTTTTATTTGCAAAAAGTATGTTTTCTATAGTGTCAATTGTTAATTTTGTCATGTTATTGATTAGGTAAAATATTTAGCGATTTTTGGTTACTTGTTTCCTCAATCAATTGCAAAAATAATTAAAAAACTATACAAAAAATCATGATTGAAAATACAGATGTTTTAATCATCGGTGCAGGTCCTTCGGGATCTGTTGCTGCAGCCTATTTGAAAAAGCACAACGTCAATGTAATTGTGTTAGAAAAAACGCAATTTCCACGAATTGTTGTTGGCGAAAGTTTAATTCCTCGTTCAATGGATCATTTCGAAGAAGCGGGTTTATTGCCTTATTTGGATCAACAAAATTTTGAAGTAAAAGCTGGAGCAAGATTTATTCGTGATGAACAAATTTGTGTTTTCGACTTCAGTAAAAAATTTGGTAAAGGTCAAGATTGGACCTGGCAAGTTCCTCGTGCTGATTTTGACATGACTCTTGCGAATGCAATTATTGACAAAGGTGCTGATTTACGTTTTAATGAAGAAGTTATTGATGTACAATTTGAACAGAAAAGATCAATCACAACTGTAAAAAAACAAAACGGTGAAACCTATCAAATTAACGCTAAATTTTTAATTGACGCAAGTGGATATGGTCGTGTTTTACCTCGATTATTAAACATTGATAGCCCCTCAAAATTAAATCCTCATTCGGCTATTTTCACACATATAGATGATGTTCGTCGACCTCAAGGACAAGAAGGTACACAGATTTCTTTTGATATCATCGAAACAAAAGTTTGGCTATGGGTAATTCCTTTTTCAAATGGTAAAACGAGTGTCGGAATTGTTGGTCCAACAAATTATATCAATCAATTATCAACCAATCAAAGTACTGTTGAGGCTTTACAAAATGCAATTAAAAAGTCTGATTTTTATGTCAATCGATTTGGTGATTTACCGTTTGAGTTTGAACCTAAATGGTTGAAAAATTATTCGGCAGCAGTTACAAAAATGTATGGAGATGGTTATGTTTTGACAGGAAATAGTACCGAATTTTTAGACCCTGTTTTTTCTTCTGGAGTTTGTTTTGCGACAGAAAGCGGTTTGAAAGCTGCAAAACTCGCCATTAAAGAAATAAACAACGAAAAAGTTGATTGGCAATCTGAATATGAAGATTATATGAAAGAAGGCATTGATGTTTTTACAACTTATGTACAAGAATGGTATACTGGAAATTTGCAAGAATTATTTTTTCATCAACCCGAAAATCCTGATGTTAAAGAAAAAATTTGTGCTGTTTTAGCTGGATATGTTTGGAATAAAGAAAATCCTTTTGTCAAAAAACACAGTAGCGTGATTCGAAATATGGCCTATTTGATCCGAATGGTAAACGAAAAAGAATAATAATGAAGTCGACAATCTGTCGATTTTTTTTATTTCAAATTCAATTAGTTTCTCTATTTTTGAGTAATCCAATACTACAAATACATGCAATTTCAGACAATTGATACGGTAGAATCGATATCGAAAGAAGAATTTATAAAAAATTATCTCAAAAAAAGAAAACCTTTGTTATTAAAAGGTTACGCTAAAGATTGGAAGGATTTTGATAAATGGAATCTTGATTATATCAAAGAAAAAGCTGGTGAACAAATTGTTCCTTTGTACGATAGTAAACCCGCTGATGCAACAAAAAGTTCGGATACACCTGCCACACACATGAAATTTAACGAATATGTTGATTTAATAAAAAAGCAACCTTCTGACTTAAGAATTTTCTTTTTTATTATTAAAGATAAAATTCCTGAATTACTTAACAATTTTACTTATCCAGACCTTGGGTTAAAATATTTTGAACGATTACCTACTTTATTCTTCGGCGGAAGTGAGGCAAAAGTTTTGATGCATTATGATGTAGACATGACGGATTTTATTCATTTTCAATTTCAAGGCGACAAACGCATTTTATTATTCGAACCTCAACAATCAAAAGCATTGTACAAAGTTCCCCTTTCGGTTCATACGATTTACGAAATAGATTACGATCACCCTGATTATGAAAAATTTCCAGCCATGAAACACGCCAAAGGATTTGATTTTGTAATGAATCACGGCGATGCTTTATTTATTCCGCGTGGTTATTGGCATTATAACCGTTATTTGGAAGCTGGTTTTTCGATGTCATTGCGTGCTTTTCCGAATGAATTTTTTCAAGTCTTGAATACCGTTTATCATGTTTTTATTATGCGTTACACTGATAAAATCATGCGCAAAATATTTCAAATCAAATGGATTCATTTTAAAGAAAAATGGGCAATCAAGAAAAGTCACCGTTTTTATAATATTAAAAATTAACCAATAAAAAAATCCGATCGAATAATCGAACGGATTTTATTTCTTCTAAAAAAGTACTTATTAGTAAGAAGCGTCTTTGATACGAGCTTTTTTACCACGTAATGCTCTGAAGTAGAAGATACGAGCTCTACGAACTTTACCTCTTTTGTTCACTTCAATTTTTTGTAATGCTGGCATGTTTACTGGGAAGATACGCTCTACACCTACATCTCCAGACATTTTACGGATAGTGAAAGTTTCTGTAGTTCCTTGTCCTCTTCTTTGGATAACAACCCCTTTAAAGAACTGAACACGAGTTTTTCCACCCTCTGTAATTTCTTGATAAACTGTAATAGTATCACCTGCTGCGAAAGCTGGGAACTCTTTTTTAGCTACGTATTTCTCTTGTACGTATTTTACTAAATTTTCCATTTTAATAATTTCAATTTATTTAAATTGAGCAACTTAAACGTCCTTCGTCAGAGGTTGAACAATGTGGGTGCAAAATTAATCAAAAATCTTGATTATACAAATGATTCTCTTAATTTTATTTGTGATATTTTATTAATTCGTGTGTATAAACTTGATTGTTTAATTGCGTAATTATAGATTTCATCGCAACAATTCGTGCCGATTTTTTGTCATCTGTCTCAATTTCTATCCAAGGCGAATCTTTTGTTCCAGTTTCTTGAAACATTTTATCAATATAATTGGTATAAACCTCCCATAGCTCTTGTGCTTTTTGATCCAATGCTCCTAACTTCCATTGTTTCATCTCATTTTCTTTTCGTTCCTGCAAACGTTCTGCTTGCTCTTCTTTCGAAATAGAAAGAAAAATTTTAATCAAAATAATTCCGTCTTCTTGTAAAAGCTGTTCTATTTCACTTACTTGTTTCAAGAATCGATTGTATTGTTCTTCTGTACAAAATCCGAAAACTGGCTCAACTACCGCTCGATTGTACCACGAACGATCAAAAAAAACAATTTCTCCTGCATTTGGCAATTCTTTAAAGTATCGCTGAAAGTACCATTGTCCCACTTCTATTTCTGTCGGTTTTGGTAAAGCTTCTACACGATATTTTTTAGGATTTAGAAATTCGGTAATACGAGAAATTGTCCCTCCTTTTCCTGCTGCATCTCGACCTTCAAAAATAATTAAAACTCGTTTATCTTCTTGAATAACTTTGGTTTGTATTTTCAATAGTTTTTCTTGAAGTTGCTTTAACTCTTTTTCGTAAGCTAATTGTTCTTTGAATTTCTTTTCTTTAATGATATCATGTTCAACTAAAAAATCAACGATTTCTTGTTTATTATTTATTTTCTCTAAATCACTTAAATCAAATTCTGCCATAGTATTAGGTTTAAAGACTATATTTCAACTTCTAAATTTTGATGTTTCAAAATGCGTTTATTTTTATCATCATAAGGTATTTTAGACAAAATATATTCCATTGCTTCAACCCTTGCTTTATATTTTTTATTGGCATCAATTATTTTCCAAGGTGCTATTTTTGTATGGGTTAATTCAAACATTTTATCTTTATATTCAGAATAAACTTCGAACAAATCTTGTGCTTTTTGATCAACAGAACTATACTTCCAACGCTTAATAGGAGAGTTAACAATATCGTTAAAACGTTTCATTTGTTGTTCTTTTGTAATGGAAAAATAAATCTTGATTAGATAAATCCCAGAATTAATCCACATTTTCTCCACATCATTTACTTCATTCATAAAAGTTGCGTATTCATCTTGTGTACAAAACCCGTTAACTGGCTCTACTACAGCTCTATTATACCAACTTCTATCATAAAAAACAATTTCTCCTTCGCGTGGTAATTGACGAACATAACGCTGAAAATACCATTGTCCACTTTCAACTTCATTCGGTTTTGGTAAAGCGACAATACGATGTTCTCGAGGATTTAGATGTTCCACAATTCGACGTATAGCACCACCTTTTCCTGCTGCATCTCTACCTTCGAAAACAATCACCACTTTTTTCTTGTGATTTGCCACCCAAGTTTGAAGTTTAATCAATTCCTCTTGTAACTCTTCGATTCGTTTTTCATATTTTACGGTACGCAATGCTTTTGCAAAATTTAATTGGTCATGATCTGACTGCAAAAGTCCAACAAGTCCTTTTTTAGTTTCGATTAATTTTAAATCCTTCGGTTTAAATTCCATTTTATCAACATATAAAATTAATGATTCATTTCTTTTACCATTCGATAATAACGTTCAATCACATTTGGATCGACCATCAAATCAGCTTTCGACTCATCTTTCCCCTTGTAATTAAACAAAGATAGAACATAACGAATCGTTTCTAATCGAGCCAAATTTTTATTATTTGCATTTACAATAATCCATGGTGAAAACGAATTATGTGTTCGAGAAAACATTTGATTGATGTAAGTCGAAAAATCGTTCCATAATTCTTGCCCTTTCGCATCAACAGGGCTATATTTCCACTTTTTAAGTGGATTATTTAAACGAGAATCAAAGCGTGCTTGCTGTTCCTCTTTTGTAATGGAAAACCACAATTTGATAATGTGTGTACCAGATTCGTATAGCATATGTTCAAATTCTGAAACTTGAACCATAAATTGTTCATATTGTTTTTCTGTACAAAACCCCATCACAGGCTCTACAACCGCTCTATTGTACCAACTTCTATCAAAAAAAACAATTTCTCCTGCATTTGGCAATTCTTTAATGTAACGCGTAAAATACCATTGACTTTGCTCTACTTCTGTTGGTTTGTTTAATGCAACAACACGCATAGATCGTGGGTTAAGATGTTCTCTAAAACGACGTATTGTTCCTCCTTTACCTGAAGCATCTCTACCTTCGAAAATAATGGCTACTTTTTTGTTTTCTGTTGAAATCCAATTTTGAAGATTGACTAATTCCGATTGTAATTTTAACAATTCAGTTTCATATTCAAATTTCTTCAAAACATTTTTATATAATGTATTTTCTTCCTGATTTTCAACCAAAAACTGCATTAATTGTTCGGTTGTTGTAAAATCAGAAATCTTACTTTTTTTCATAAATAATATAGATTGTAAAAATCTTTTTTAAGATAGAAATTTTGAGCAATATAAAAGTGAAGAATATGATAAATCTTTCCATTCAAATCATAAAATTTATCATGTTCAACCTCAGCCAATTTGGTTAAATTTGTATAAAATTAGTTTTTTGCGTATCCTATTTTTCATATCATTAATATTTTCTATTGCATTTCGTCCTTTAATGCCTGTGATAGATTATGTTTTAAATTATGATAAAATTGCAACTGAACTATGTGAAAATCGCGAAGAACCAGAATTACTTTGTAATGGATTTTGCTATCTGAAGGATGAAGTTTCTAAAAGTGAAAAGAATCTACCGGAAAATCATTTTGTCAAAAATTCGATCAAAGTTCTTGATGCGCTTATACCTCAACAACAATTATTATCATCCAAAACATATTTTTATCAAGAACATAAATCACATATTGATTTTTACCAAGACATTGATTCTGATTATATTATTCGTTTAGTTTTTCATCCGCCAATTATTTAATTTTTTAAAATCTATTTGAACTATAAATTTAGACAACAATTAATTAAAATTAACTAAACAATTAAAAATGAGTAATTTAAAAAACATATTTACACTTACAATTTTAGCAATAACATTTACAGCTTGTAGCAAAGAACAACCAAAACAAGATGATTTTGAAGTAAAACATGTTTCACACGAAGAAATGAAAGCAGCAAAGAAATTAGATGTTGCTGTTGTAAATGAATTTGATCCTATTTGCGAGATGAAAACTGCTGATCATTTAAGTGATACTGCTAATTATGAAGGAAAAACCTACGGTTTTTGTTCGACAATGTGTAAAGATGAGTTTCTAAAAAATCCTGAAAAACATATTCATGAATAAACAATTAATCGCTGTTGTACTTATTATTTTAGGCGTTATTGGATCTATTTTTTGGTTAAAAAATAAACCAAAAGATAAGTTATATAATGTGATGAAAGTTCCTACATTTTCGATGACTAATCAACATAATCAAACAATTACTGATCGGGATATGTTAGGAAAAGTATACGTTGTGGAGTTTTTCTTTACAAGCTGTCCTACGATTTGCCCTGTGATGAGTCATAATTTACGTTCGATAGAAGATGAAATTAACAATCCAAATCTTGGCTTTATTTCCGTTACAATTGATCCGAAACGAGATACGCCTGCTCGTTTGTTAGAATATTCAAAACAAATAGGAGTAAAATCACCGAATTGGCATTATTTGACAGCAAATCGTGAAGTGATTGAACAACTTTCGGATAAATTTAATATTTATGTTGGAAAAGATGAGACAACTGCAGAAGGATTAAATCACAGCGGAAAGCTCGCTTTAGTTGATAAACAAGGAAATATAAGAAGTCGATACAATAAATCAGGCGTTCCTATGTTGTTTTATTCGGGATTAAATTACAAAGATCCTGAAGGTAAAGAGACTTCCCTTTCAGGTGAATATCATCCTGAAATTGAGTATTTAAAAGAAGATATCAAAAAACTTTTAGCAGAATAATAAAAAGCGTCAACAATGTAGACTGCACCCAAAAGTTTGGACAGATTAAAAATTAATAATTATAAAAATGAGTTCGATATTGTATCGGGCTCA
>NZ_JACALO010000027.1:0-44668 GCF_030328185.1 Empedobacter sp. 225-1
TGAGTAAAATTATTTTATAGTTAATTAATTGTTTTTGTGAGTATTGTGTAAAAACAACACATTTGGAACACTACCCCTGTTTAAATAAACCAATTTTAATGATTTTAGAGCCTTGTAGAGGAGTACTTTTTTAAATTTTATTTATCTATTTCGGCACTGCTTTAAAATCAATCAATTACCCCAAAACAAACACGACTATAATAAAAATTATGTTAAGTAAACTTTTATATCTTTTCTAGTTAGGATATCCAAATGATCTGACGTAGCTACAATTCAAAACTAGAAAAGTATATAGTTTATAAAAAAACTTACAAGATAAAACACAAATCCCGCAATTGCGGGATTTGGTTATTTTAAAATTTTATTCATTAAATTTATGATATTGTTTTCTTCTTAGTTAAACTATATTAGATCAAATATTTTATTGTAAACTCATTGATTATTACAGAAAGGATAAAATTTAATATTCCAAAAAGAAAGTAAATTATAAGATTAGGTATTTTATCCATTTTTTTCAAAATAGAGTTTGTTGAAATTCGATATTCAATATCTACTGAAATTTTGTTTAAATATAGAGCAATAACTAACATCATAGGAATTGTAAAAACAATAAAAAAAGGTAGTCTTCCAAATTTATACAAAAAATCAACTATATTTAGATTATAAATTTTACCCATATTGTTAATTATTGTGGATACTAAAATAGTTACAGGGAAAGCTAATAGAAATGCTGTTGCTATTTTCTCAACTCCCTCATACTGCCTCCCTTTCTTTACCATCTTATATACCTTATAGGCTACAAAATCAAATACTATCATTTTTTATCAAAATTTTTCTCAACATAATTATACAAGCGATCACCTAAAGTAGCTTCTCCTATTGATAAAGCAAAACCACAAGGAGCACACATGGTTCCTATACCTGCTATCCCTAAGTTTACAGCTGTTCTAGTTCCTGCTGTATAATAATTTCCTTTATCAATATCATTGCCTATAGTAGCTAATGTCATAACAACACCAGCAGCACCTAAACCTCTACTCAGATTTTTTATTCCTTTGTAGGTAGAACTATTAAGTTGGCGAATACTACCTGCTTCTATAACAGTTTTATTATCAGTTAGAAAAATTCCTGCTCTAGCTTCAACAGCTTTTTCTAGATTTCTTACACCTTCACTTATTACAGAACCTGTAATACCTAATTTACCAACTTCGTCGGAGCTAACAACCTTGTCTAAAGTAGAAGATGATTCTTCTTTATTTTTAGTTACCCCTACAGGATCTGAACTAATATTATCACTCTCTGTCCATGTTCCATATTCACCAAGTGTAACAGTTGTATTCCTAGTAGTAGAATAAGTGTTATTCGTTTTTCCATCCGAATATCCATCATATCCAGCTTCAAAAGCTTGCTCTTTAGATGTTACTCCTTGTGCCCAAGTCCAAGTATCTCCTTTTCTAATCCAATCATCAGGAGCCATCCCATCGGGATCTATAAAACGTATAGGATTGTTAAACGCATAGTTGTAAGGCGAATAGCGACGCATCTTCTCCGCCAATGGATCGATGTTGAACCAACGCCCAATAGCAGGGTCGTAGTTTCGTGCACCGTAGTCGTATAAATTGAGGCTTAATTCTTCTTGTAGTTCAGCACTTCGTGCGGTATTTTCGCTAAAAGTTTACTCAAAACTTTTTTCTCTATAATCGTTGTATTTGTACTTATAATTCGCAGAACCAGAACTTGTTCCTAATCCAATGCCTATTTCCACACTTCCAATACCTCCTGTAATATCTTTCGGTGGTTTATTATACCCCTGGTGTTGTAAGCCAAACGGATAATAATGGTCTTCGTTTACGGTTTTTAATTTACTGTTTACATTGTCCCATGCATAACTTACGCGTACACTCGCTTCACTCGGGTCATTTCACGAAAAACTTTATTAAAGTTTTTCATTCATGAATCAAAATGATCGGTCATGTTGTAGACGTAATTGTAACCTACTGCTCCTGCTGTTATCGCATTGACATAACCTTCTGCTGTTGGGAAAAACTGCAATACACCATCTTTATACTGAAATCCGTCTAGATACTCTGTTGTGCTTACAGTAGTTCCGTCTGTTACAACTTTATTCAACTTTACACCTGCTCCATTGTAGGTATAATTGATCTTTTTGGTTGCATTCCAAAGAACTTCTGTAGGTAAATTTAAGAAATTATAGGTAATTCCTGCTATTCCTTTGTTTAAATCTTTGGTTAGATTCCCGTTGACATCATACGTATAATCGTTTCCTGTTTTGTTTCCATCGTTGAAGCCTAAAGTTAGAGATGAATCGGTTACCTTCTGTAACTTATTACTTTTATTTGCATTTTCATAATCATACACTGTACGTTGTCAAAATAATTTGGACACTTCTTTCTAAAAATTAAGAGAGTGTTTGGTTTATAAATTTATTATTTTTTCTTGAAAATACAACTGCCTTCTTTTTGCAATTGTTTGTTGTTTAATAATTGCTCTTTGTTCCAAAATTTTATCTGCTCTACCAAAATAAACATCCGAAGGTGTAAGGTTGTTCAAAGCCTCATAACACCTACAATTGTTATAATTTTCTACACTCGTTTTTTGACAAATTTTACATTTATAACGTTGTTTTCCGTTCTTCGTTTTTCCATATTTGATTAATTTATCAGAACAATTGGAACACATTTTTGCTTGATTTTCTATCGTAAAAGTTGATTTTGTCATACATTGTTAAAGATTAAATTGTGTTAAAATTTTCTACCAACACATCTGATACACAAACTTATCAAATGAATTGACTTTAGCTGTTTTAAACGCATAAAAATACCCAATAGTAGAGATTAGTCCACTATTGAGTAAAATTATTTTATAGTTAATTAATTGTTTTTGTGAGTATTGTGTAAAAACAACACAGTTGGAACACTACCATTCCTGAAGAAATTACGATTGAAGATAAACCCGATTTTGAAAAATTACATTTGATAAACCAATTGGATGAAGAGGATAAATCGATGATTTTTAGAATGGTGGATAAAATGCTAACCACTAAAAAATTTAAAGATTTCTTTAATAAAAATGTAGCAACTTTATAAAATAACAAAAGACAAACGTTGGTTTGCCTTTTGTACTATTGTGAGTGTGGGGTACCAACACATCTGGAACACTAACCCTTTAATAAATATCAATTCTTTCACAGAAAATTACGACATAATCTTTTTCAAATAAATCATCTGGAAAAGCAATATCTAGTTCAATGATAAATTCTCCTATCTTTATAAGATTTAAAGATTTATCTATTATTTTTCCACATAATTCGTATTCAAACAAACTTCCATTTTTTTTTACATAAAAATCTTTATTTTCTGAATAATAAATTTTTTGAGTATTGTATGTGTAAAGTTTATCATTAATTATATCACCTTCTTTTAAAGAAAATGGTTGACTAAAACATTTTAATTCAAATGTACCATCATATAAATAAACTTCAGCTTCTTGGGCATTTTTTGAAATCCAATTTATTTTATTAATAAGAACCATATTTTAAAATTTTATACCTAAACTTGGAGCTGATTTAGACAACTCTTTCGCTGTTTTTATATGGAAAGTTGTAATTTCTCCTGTAGATCTATTTAAGCCAACGAATGCATATTTTGCACTACCCGTACCTCCTATTAATTTAACAAAAGCGTTTTTCTCTGGCACAAAAATTCCATTTTGAATTACATAATTAGCGTCATTTACATAATCTTTTAGATTATAAGCTGTTTTTCCTAAGGCATCCATAACACTTTTCCCATGTTTACCAAAATGCTCAATAGCTTCATCCCCTCCAAATTTCAAAACTTTTGAAATATTATCTACAACAGGAGTTGTTTTTTGAATAATTGTACCAAATGCTTTAAACTTGGCTAACTTAAAAGCAGGAACAATAGCTATATAATCAAGTTTATCAACCTCTTTACCTCGATTTAAATCATCTAAAAGATAAACAGCTGCAATGGCAGGACTAAGCATTCCTGTGAAATCTTTTATACCTTGGTCAATATTTCTAGTAGCAGGAGTGTTATTTATTGCAGTATGTAAAGCTCTGGAATTAGCAGCAACGTTCTTATTATCATAAGGATTACTACTTCTTTTTGCGGTAACTACAACTTCAGCAAGTTGAACACAGTCACCTTTCTTACTACAATCAGTTTCTTCTACATCGTTAGGTTCGGAAGACATTCCTGTAGGGTCAATAAAGTAAACAGGATTATTAAGTGCGTAAGTAAAAGGAGAATCATCATAAAAACTTTCCGCTAAAGGATCTATATTCATCCATCTACCAATAGCAGGGTCGTAGTTTCTTGCGCCGTAGTCGTAAAGGTTTATGTTGAACTCCTCTTGCAGTTCAGCACTTCGTGCGGTATATTCGCTAAAAGTTTACTCAAAACTTTTTTCTCTATAATCGTTGTATTTGTACTTATAATTCGCAGAACCAGAACTTGTTCCTAATCCAATGCCTATTTCCACACTTCCAATACCTCCTGTAATATCTTTCGGTGGTTTATTATACCCCTGGTGTTGTAAGCCAAACGGATAATAATGGTCTTCGTTTACGGTTTTTAATTTACTGTTTACATTGTCCCATGCATAACTTACGCGTACACTCGCTTCACTCGGGTCATTTCACGAAAAACTTTATTAAAGTTTTTCATTCATGAATCAAAATGATCAGTATAATTGTACACATAATTAAATGCTGTACCATTGGTCACATTAACATATCCTTCTGCTGTTGGGAAAAACTGTAATACATTGTTTTGGTACTGAAAACCACCTAAATAATCGGTTGTAGTAATGGTAGTCCCATCTGTTACGATTTTTCTTAACTTTACACCACTTGCATCGTAGGTATAATTGATCTTTTTGGTTGCATTCCAAAGAACTTCTGTAGGTAAATTTAAGAAATTATAGGTAATTTTTGTTATTCCTTTGTTTAAATCTTCCCTTTCTTCGCCCTACCATAGTTAATTATAACAATTAGAACAGTTTTTGTTTGAGAATTTATTGGAAAATTTGTTCAATTAATTTTAATAAAAGATTGATTGAAATCGACCATAATATACTATATTTATCAATCAGCTTCAATGAATTAGAAACGCTTCTATTTTTTCAAGATTCTTTCAATTCGATTGCTTACATTCATCCTTCTATAACGCCTTTATACTACCTCTATAGTGCGTTTTTATCGCATCTATACCGAATAAATAGGGAGGTTTATTCGGTCTAAGTGGGAGGGTACTCACATAAAACGTTGAAGAATGAATACATATTACTCTAAAAAAAGGAAACTTCATTTCCAAAATATTTAAGAGTATCCAGATTCAAAGAATTTATTTTAAACGTGTTAAAAACTAAAAAAAATAGTTTTCCTACTACAGCAATTACATCAGAATAACATAAGACAAAATAAAAAAAGAAGCTATAAATAGCTTCTTTTTTTATTAGTAAGATTTAATTTTTAGTACGCTTTCGCATATAAAACTCTGTATTTTGCAGGTTTTCCAGAGAAAACATCCACTCCTTCTGTTGGTATTTCGAACGCTTGAGGAATACAACGAATAGTTGCTTTTGTTGCATTTTTCACTGCTTCTTCCGTTTCTTCTGTTCCATCCCATAAGGCAGAAACAAAACCTCCTTTTTGCTCGATAATATCTTTAAATTCTTCGAAAGTTGAAGCTTCTGTTGTATGCGTATCGCGGAAGTCTACTGCACGTTGGAATAAATTATTTTGAATATCTTCTAATAATTTTTCTACCTCTGTTGAAACATGATCTAAAGCAATAAATTGTTTTTCTAACGTATCACGGCGCGCTACCTCAACATGACCTTTTTCTAAATCTTTTGGACCTATTGCAATTCGTACAGGAACACCTTTCAGTTCGTATTCAGCAAATTTCCATCCTGGTTTCGTTTTATCATCATCATCAAATTTGATTGAAATTCCTTTCGATTTCAATTCTGACGTAAATTTATCAACCACTTGACGAATCTCTTCTAATTGTTCTTCAGTTTTATAAATTGGAACAACCACCACTTGAATTGGTGCCAATTTCGGAGGTAAAACCAATCCTAAATCGTCAGAATGAGTCATAATTAATGCCCCCATCAAACGAGTAGAAACACCCCAAGAAGTTGCCCAAACATACTCTTGTTTACCTTCTTTACTTGCAAATTTCACATCAAATGCTTTCGCAAAATTTTGACCTAAAAAGTGAGAAGTTCCCGCTTGTAAGGCTTTACCATCTTGCATCAATGCTTCGATTGTATACGTATCATCAGCACCAGCAAAACGTTCAGAATCTGATTTTCTACCTTTTACAACTGGAATAGCCATAAAATTCTCTACCACATCAGCATACACTTCCTGCATTTGTTGTGCTTCTGCAATTGCTTCTTCTTGTGTTTCGTGAGCAGTATGTCCTTCTTGCCATAAAAATTCAGCTGTTCTTAAAAATAAGCGTGTACGCATTTCCCAACGAACAACATTTGCCCATTGATTAATTAAGATTGGTAAATCGCGATACGATTGTATCCAACCTTTGTAAGTACTCCAAATGATTGCTTCGGAAGTCGGACGAACAATTAATTCTTCTTCTAACTTTGCTTCGGGATCCACGATCAATTTTCCTTTGTTATCTGGATCATTTTTTAATCGATAATGTGTAACAACTGCACACTCTTTTGCAAAACCTTCTGCATTTTTTTCTTCGGCCTCGAATAAACTTTTAGGAACAAATAAGGGGAAATAAGCATTTTGATGACCAGTTTCTTTAAATCTTTTGTCTAGTTCTGCTTGTAGTTTTTCCCAAATAGCATATCCGTATGGTTTAATCACCATACAACCTCTAACCTTCGAATTTTCAGCTAGATTCGCTTTTACAACAAGCTCATTGTACCACTTAGAATAATCCTCAGCACGAGTTGTTAATTTTGCCATAATCTTTTATATTTGTTGATAAGTTTCGTATCTTTACTTGGCATTATTATTGCCATTAAATTTATGCAAATTTAATTATTACAAACGATGTAAATTTATAATTATGAACAAAGTTTATAAAATTTCTAATAAAATTTCTTCAACTACTCTATTACTGGTAGCCGCGTTAGGAATTTCTTCTTGTTCGACTTATCAACCAAGTGGTTACGAAAGCGACGGTGTTTATTACAACCCGAAAACAGATAAAACATATCAACAAGCTCAACCACAAGACGATAATGAACAAGATAATCTTGGAGAAATAAAAATTGGTAGTCCATACTTTGATGCCGAAGGAAATGGAGCAGAGCAATTTTATTACCAAGATGATTTGGATAGTACACAAAATGGCACTTCTGAAAAATCGACAACAAAAGTTAAAATTAACGGATACGATTTAGGTGGATACAACTATTTCGGAAACAATGATTATACGCTTTCACTAAGCGGAACTAACAGTTATAATTGGGGAAGAAATGACGGTGTAGAAATTAACATTTGGAACAACTATCCTTGGTACAGCTATGGCTGGGGTGGATTTTATAATCCATATCATTGGGGTTATTATAACCCTTGGTATGGCGGATGGTACGGAAATGGATTTGGGATCTCATTCGGTTGGGGTTGGAGCAGCCCTTGGTACAATGGTTACTACGGATGGGGTTGGAACAGACCTTACTATTCAGGATATTATGGATGGAATAATTGGTATGGATATCCTGGTTACTATGGTAATGGATATTATGGATACTATCGTCCAAGAGGGATTTATTCTCAGCCAGGATATAGAAACGGAGGTCGTTTTAATAACTCAATCAATTCAACACGTCCAATAGGAAGTTACGGAAGAGGAAATGTCTCTAACGGAATTCGACCTTCAAGAGTTAGTAATATTAACGGTTCTGCAACTCGTCCTACTCGTGAAGTGAGACCAGGAAGTACAAGTACTGTTCGAGAAACTCGTCCAACAAGAGAAGTTAGACCTTCTGTTAATCAAGGACAAAATAACACAACTCGTCCAACTCGTGAAGTAAGACCAACGATCAATCAAGGACAAATAAACAATACACGTCCAACAAGAGAAGTTAGACCTTCTGTTAATCAGGGACAAAATAACACAACTCGTCCAACTCGTGAAGTAAGACCAGCTCAAACACAGCAACCAACATACAACACAAGACCAACGAGAGAAGCACAACAATATCAACAACCAAGTAGAAGTTACGACAGAGGAAGTATGAATAACTCTCGTCCTTCATACTCAACTCCCGCTCCAAGTAGAGGAAGTAGCATGAGCAGCGGAAGCATGGGAGGTGGATCTCGTGGAAGCATGGGAGGCGGAGGCTCTCGTGGTGGAGGAAGAAGATAATTTGATTTAGATAATTAATAATGAAAAAAATAATTACAAGCCTTTGCACCTTAATTGGTGCATTTGCTTTTGCACAACAAGGTACAGGTTACGACACTCAGTACTCTACAAACGCAATTAATTTATACTCTCAAGATATCAATAGTGGAAATGCCAAATATATTGGTGTTGGTGGAGCTGTTGGAGCTTTAGGAAGTGATATAAACTCTGTAGAACAAAACCCTGCAGGATTAGGTGTTGCAATTAATTCTGATGTACAATTTACAGCTGGAGTTTCTACATTTAACAACACAACTACTTTTGGAACAAAAATAAAAGAATCTGATAGTAATTTTGATTTTCAACAATTCGGAGGAACATTTGTTTTCGAAAACCCTGGTTCTAAATGGAACAGGTTTTCTGTTGGAGTAGCTTTTCTTAATCAACGCTTAGACAATTATTCAACAATTGGCACGAACGAAGGGATTAAGTTTACTGATCCTGATGGAACTTTTAATGGTTACATTAAAGATATTGACGGATACAAATCTAAATTCTCGGTTAATTTAGGTACAAGTTATGATGATAAAATCTATTTAGGTGCAGGATTAAATTTTCATGAAACAAATTATTCAGGATTTGAACAATATGCCGAACGTGATGATAACAATGGTCAAACCTATGTTTATAACGCAGATGGCGCACCTTATAGTGAAATAGGACAAGGCTTTTCGTTCTCTTTAGGAGCTATTTACAAAGTGAACCACAATGTACGTTTAGGAGCAGCTTATCATTCTCCTGTTTGGTACAATGTTGCTGAAGATTATTATGCTGCAAACTTTAACAATGATGGAGCAGTTGATTCTTACTATATGTATTCTTCAGATTATGACATGACTCGTGGTGGACGTTTAGTAGGAAGTTTAGGTTTTGTTGTGGGTAAAAACTTATCAATTGGTGCTGATTATACGTACCACATGAATAACGACACAAAATTAAAACCTTCTCAATATTTCAATAATACAAACAACTTCATCAATCATTTTGTAAAGAACTCGAGCGAAGTTAGAGTTGGTGCAGAGTATCGTGTAGATCGTTTCAAAGTAAGAGCCGGATACAACTATGTCACTTCTCCTTACAAAGATTTCTCTATCGATTTAGCAAATGAAAACAATGTGGTAACAAACGCTGCTGTTTTATCTAAAGCTTTTCAAGGAGATATTAACCGTGCAAGTTTTGGTTTAGGATACGATTTTAGAGGATTCTATATTGATGCTGCTTATCAATACCAAACTCAAAAATACCAACAGTTAATAGGTGGAACAGATTATATTGACACAAGCTACAATTTTGTTTCTTTACCTAATACGTATGCACCAAAAGTTAAATTAGACAACAATTTATTCTTGTTAACATTAGGTTGGCAGTTTTAATATAAAACATTTAAAAACATAAAAAAATCGGATAAAATTCATCCGATTTTTTTATGCTAATATTTTACATTTATAAAAGACTTACATCTTTTTTATTGAAGACATTCCAGAAGTACTTACTTTCGTTTTCAATCCATTTTCATCTACATAGCGAACAGAACTTGCTCCAGAACTATCGGCAGTCAAGCTATTCACAGCCCAAACAGTTGTTGAACTTGCACCAGAACACTCTACTGTTACATTTGCAGCTTTAAGCTCTTTTCCAATAAACGATGATGCTCCCGAAACAGAGATGTTTAAATCCTGTACATTTCCAGTAATTTTCATGCTTGAAGCGCCAGAATTATCAACAGAAATAGAATTAGAAACTACATCTAATTTCAAATTACTTGCTCCCGATAAATCTACTGCTAATTTTTCTACTTTTTGGGTTGGAATAACGGTTACATTCGTTGCACCAGAAAGATTGAATGAACGTAATTTTTTATGTGGAAAGTTAACTTTAATCGTAGCATTTTTCAGATTAACAGTACCTTTAATTTTAATCACTAAAATACCTTTTTCTACTTCGGTTACAATTCTATCCAATATATTATCTGGGGCTTCAACAGAAATTTCGCCATCATAATTACCATCAGAAACCGTTACATTTATTGCACTACTGACATCAATTCCTTCAAAAGAAGAAATTTTTCGTATCTCTTTGATCGTATTATCACTTGCTTCTGCGCGATCTAAATAATTAGAAGCAGGAGATTTAGAATTTAAATCTACCGAACAACTCGCTAATCCAAACGAACTGACTATTAAAATAGGAAGAACAATGTATTTCATATTGATGCTTTTTATTATTAAGACGTATTAATTTCTAAAAAGTTACAAAAAATATTCACTTTATTTATCATTCTAAATCAATCCGTCATAAATATTTATTAATTTCGCTTTCTATGAAAATCATCAGTTACAATGTAAATGGAATTCGCGCTGCGATAACCAAAGGTTTGGTTGATTGGTTAGAAGCCGCACAACCAGATGTTTTTTGTATTCAAGAAACAAAAGCGATGCAAGAACAAGTAGACACAAAACCCTTCGAGGATTTGGGCTACCATATTTATTGGCATGCTGCAGAGAAAAAAGGATATAGCGGTGTCGCAATTTTTTCTAAAATAAAACCTAATCACGTACAAATCGGAACTGGAATAGATTATATTGACAGAGAAGGACGTGTTTTGAGGCTTGACTTTGACAATGTTTCCGTCATTAGTTTATATTTACCAAGTGGAACTAATATTGATCGATTAGATTTTAAATTACAGTTTTGTGATGATTTTAAGGATTACATCAAAGAGCTTAAAATATCACATCCTAATTTAGTAATTTGTGGTGATTACAACATCTGTCACGAAGCAATTGATATTCATGATCCTGTTCGTAACGCAAAAGTTTCGGGATTTTTACCCATCGAAAGAGAATGGATGTCAGCTTTTATTGATGAGTGTAACATGATTGATTCTTTCCGATATTTTGTAAAAGAACCTCATCATTATTCATGGTGGTCTTATCGAGCAAATTCTCGCAACAATAATAAAGGTTGGAGAATAGATTACAATATGGTAAGTACTACTTTAGAAGAAAAAATGACGCGTGCTACAATTCTACCAGATGCAAAGCACTCGGATCATTGTCCTGTTTTATTAGAGTTAGACGTTTAAGATTATAGAAATGAAAAAAATTGTACTTTGTTGTTTTACCCTTTTCGCAATTACAAGTTGCGTACCTCAGAAACAACACCAAGAATTAGAAATTAATTACTACAAAGCTTTAGACGATCAGTCGAATACATCGAAAGAGTTGAAATTAGCAAATCTTAAAATAGAAACTCTTGAAAAAGATTTAGCTAAAACGAAGAGTGAGTTGCACATCAAAGATACCGCTTTATCGAATGCGCAATCTATGATTAGAATTGCTCAAAAAGAACACGATACGAATTTGCAAGAATTGTATTCAGCTTTAAATAGTACTGGAGAAAAATCTAAACTTTTCTATGCGCAATTAAACGAAAAAGAAAAGCAAGTTGCCGAATTAACGCAAAAAGTAAACGATTTAGAAGCTAAGATTGATCAAAAAGATACAGAAATTTTCAATCTAAAAAGACAAATCTTGACATTGGAGATTAACCAAAAAGTTTCGGAAGCAACAGCTACACCTCCAAAAACTAAAACACCGAATAAAAAGTAACTATAAAAGTCTTATCTGAATTGGTAAGACTTTTTTTATTCTCTAAATCGAATTAACTTTGCATCAACTAAAACGTTTTAATGAAAGTTATTTGCGAAACAAAAAGTTTGGTATTACGAGAGTTTTTCGAAATTGATGCATTCGAATTATTTCAATTAAATTCGGACAAAGAATTGATGAAAATCGTTAATGAAAAACCTTATAAATCTGAAGACGAAGCAAAGTTTTTTATAGAAAGCATGGAAAAACATTACCAAGAGCATGGTTTTGGTCTTTGGGGTGTGCATGAAAGAAAGAGCGGACGATTTGTTGGATGGGGCGGTTTACGACAAACTAAATATGGTCCTGTTATTAACATTCGTTTGAAACGTAAATTTCAAAACAAAGGTTATGGAACAGAAGTGCTAAATGCTATTGTAGATTACGCAAAAAATGAATTAAAATTGGATAAAATTGCTGCTAAAGCTAATGCGAATCAACTTGAAACATTGAAACTATTACAACAATCTAAACTTCAACAATCAGAGGAAAACGAATTGATTTTCAATTTATAAATAAAAAAATCTCTATTAATCACGAATTAGTATAAGTTAATCAGTTTTACATAAACATATAACGAAATTAAAAAAATTATAGTATTTTTAAAATTAATTAAAAATCATAATGATTATGAAAAACACTTTATTAATTGGAGCTTTTCTACACCTTAGTTTTTTTATTAATGCTCAATATGTTGAACCCGAAAAATCTGTAAAGGATGCTCAATTAAAAAAGCAAACTGAGATTATTACTCAACCCAAAACAAAATTTGATTCTATAGCCACTAAAAATATGCTCGCAATTGGTAATGGAAAAATTACTGGAGTTGCATTTACAAGAGCACGATCTAATTCTCATTTTGGTCTTAAAACAGGAAATAAAATATATGCAAATAAAATCAAAGTAATCTTATTTCCTGTAACACCTTATTTTAATGATTACTATACCTTATGGAAAGATAAAGCTAAACATAATCCAAAAAAAAATAGATTTGTTTATATGGAACCTGCTGCTTACAGATATAGAATAGAGGCTATTACCAATAGTAGTGGAGAATTTACATTTCCGAATATGAAACCTGGTAAGTATTATTTATATGGAACTTTAAATTATACTACAACTTTTTCAGGAAATCAATATACTGGAAGTGCATATAACGGATATGGAGGTAGAACAGATTATTATAAACCTTATGAATATTATAAAAATAGTAGCGAATTTCTTGAGTTATTTGTAGAAGTTAAATCTGACGGAGAAGAAGTAAAAGTTAAGCTAAAATGATATTGATAATTCGATCCTTGAATTAAATCATTTAAAAGAAGAAG
Source organism: Empedobacter sp. 225-1 (assembly GCF_030328185.1). NCBI lineage: Bacteria > Pseudomonadati > Bacteroidota > Flavobacteriia > Flavobacteriales > Weeksellaceae > Empedobacter > Empedobacter sp. 225-1. The sequence goes on from NZ_JACALO010000027.1 coordinate 13,420, forward strand.
TCTCACAACTTAATGATGTTAGGTAAAAATCTTCTATTTAAAACTTTTCTCAGATTGGAGTCTAAGAAAAAACACAAAAGAGACTGTTTTCTCAAATTGTGATACAGTCTCTTTATTTCTTTTTCGGTGGAAACTTTTGTAATAACTTGGTAACCCCTTTATGTATATTTGCTGCACGCGTTTCTGGAGAAGCCTTTAAAGGCATTTGAATTTTAAGTGTTCCTTCCCACACCAATCGACCAGCATTAGTCATCGAAATCATAAAGTTTTGATTCAACTTCTGTGACATGATCGGAATCCCGACAGAAACTCCTCCACCAAAACCGTAACCACCTGTTCCCATACCGATACCTACATTAGAATTTTGTTGTGTCGAAACAAATTCTTCTGGTTTAATATCAACCATTAAATTCCCTTCATTGGTTTTCTGAAAACCTCTATACAACATTCCTTTTTCGATTGAAGAAAATAATCGAGCAGAATCTAAATCATTTAAACCTAAATTCACTGATTGAGAAAACGTATAGGTCTTGTTCTGTTCAAAGTTAAAATTTCGATCATAATCAACCGCTACATTTTGCGTACTACATGAAACTATTGTTAGGAAAATAGCACTTAATAAAAGTATTTTATTCATTGTTTATTTTTTTAAGATGTGAAGCTGAAATATTATTTTTAAATGTTTCAATATCACATTATGTTAGTTATTTCAAAGAATTTATATACGTTTCAACTACTTTTCGTAATGAATCAAAACCGATATCACTTAAATTAATATCCTTAATAGCAATCCACTTTACAGCTGCAATTTCTTCTTTTTCAAGAATAATATCTTCGTCAGGAAAATCAGCAATAAAAGCTAAATCACAGGTCTTATAAGGGATTCCCTTGTATTCGTAATCATTGGGTTGCGAAATAAAATAGTTGAATTTTTCGATTGGAATTGTAATTCCTAACTCCTCCTCTATCTCGCGCTGGCATGTTCTTTCTGCCGATTCATCAGGATCTGTAAACCCTCCTGCCAAATCTAACATTCCTTTCTTTGGCTCTTTATTACGAACGGTAAATAAAATCTTATCTTCTCTTATTAGAATAACTGCCACAGCCGCAGCTACGTTTTGATAATAAACTAAATCGCAGTTGTTGCATGTCATTTTTCTAAAATCAAAGTGATTGATTGCATGTCCACAGTTAGGACAAAATTTGAATGATTTTATCATCTTATTTAGGTTGATGGTTATTTATTTCTTGGATGAAATTTGATAATCGCATCTCGAATAAATTCTTGATCAACATGCGTATAAATTTCTGTCGTCGTAATACTTTCATGTCCTAACATCAGCTGAATTGCACGAAGATCTGCTCCATTTTTTAATAAATGAGTGGCAAAAGAATGACGAAATGTATGTGGACTAATTGTCTTTTTAACTCCAGCAATTATCGACAATTCTTTTACAATTGTAAAAATCATAACACGTGTTAAATTTTTCCCTCGTCTATTTAGGAATAAAAAATCTTCGTATCCAACCTGAATAGGAATATGAATACGAATACTATCCTTGTACAAGTTAATATATTTTATCGTATAATCGCTTATCGGAACAAGTCTTTGTTTGTTTCCTTTTCCTATGACACGAATAAAACCATCGTCAAAAAAAAGATCAGAAATTTTAAGATTAATCAATTCCGAAACACGCAAACCACAACCATATAACACTTCTATAATAGCACGATTTCGCTGTCCTTCTGGTTTTGATAAATCAATTACTTCGATCATTTTATCAATTTCTTTTTCTGATAGTACATCAGGAAGTTTCATTCCTATTTTTGGTGTTTCGAGTAAAGAAGTTGGATTATCTTCTCTAAAATCTTCGAGTTGTAAGTAACCAAAGAAACTTTTCAGGCCAGATATTACACGTGCTTGCGAACGAACGCTATAATCGCTCGAGGCAAAATCGTGCACAAAATCCCTCAAATCATCTTGTGAATAATCTAATGGTTGTTTATCCGAATAATTAATTAATTTTTGAATATCGCGTAGATAACCTTCAATCGTATTGTCAGAAACTCTTTTTTCTAATTTCAGATACATTTGATAGTCATACAAAGCATCTTTCCACAGCATTTACTTCGTTATTTTTTCAAGTTCAAAAATACGCTTTATCATTTCATCTTCGGGCATCCAAACTTGATAAAATGCACGCGAACCATATAAACTACCTGCGATTGTTGCTTTCATATAGTTATCAACAGTTGTTGAAAACACAGGATTGAACTCATTAGAAGGAATTCCTAAAACACCTAAAAACTCATCTCTATACATTCCGGCACTAAAATATTTTAGAAAAATCGCCTCGTTATGAAACATAAAGAAATCGCGAATTGAATAGATTTTTTTAAATAAAAAATCATTAAAATAATTGGAGTCTTGGTTATAATACAGCCAATTTGCTACAGAATTTGTATCTAAAGCAACAAATTCGTCAGGTATAATTCCACCGCCACCATACACTTTTTTACCAGATGGCGCTGTAAACTCTAACTCTTTATTGATTTTGATTGAATCTTTATTGTATAGCTCTCCTGACTTCAATCGTTTGTATAAGTCATCGCTGTATTTTGCTGTTTTCTTATCGAATGGTTTTTGGATAGATCGTCCCGAAGGTGTGTAATAATTAGCAACCGTTAACCGAACTTTTGTGTCATCACCTAAATTAATTTCGCGCTGCACCAAACCTTTACCAAAAGAGCGACGCCCCACAATAATTCCTCTTCCATAATCTTGTAAAGCTCCTGCAACAATCTCACTCGAAGAAGCCGAATTTTCATCCATTAAGACATAAATTTTACCTTCTTCAAAAAGACCTTTATTGGTTGCGTAAATGTATTTTTTTCGTTTTTGTTTGTCTTGTGTATAAACAATCAATTCATTTTTAGTCAGAAACTCATCCGCTATTTCTTCTGCAATATGCATTAAACCACCAGGATTACCTCGTAAATCGAATACCAAGGTTTGCATCCCTTGATCTAACAAATCATTTAAACCTTGATGAACTTCTTTAGCCGAATTTTCAGAAAAACGGGTTAATTTTAGATACCCAATTTCGTTTGTCAACATATGTTTTCCTGTAACAGTTGGCAACGGAACAATTGTCCGTTTTATCGAAATTGTAAGAGGTTTCTCCTCTCTAATCACAGAAAGTTTAACCTCAGTCCCTTTTTTACCTTTCAATAGATTTTCTATCGTTTTGTTATCTTTACCGATTAACGACTGATTGTCTGCAGCTATTAATTGATCCCCAAATTGAAGTTTTCCAAAATTTGAAGTTCCAGGTAAAGTTCGTTCGATTACAATTGTATCATTCAACATTCGAAATTGCACACCAATCCCTACAAATTCACCTTTCAATTGTTCTTCAGCCTTTTGTACAGAAGCTTTGTCTATATATTTGCTGTGAGGATCTAATTTACCAACCATGTAGTTGATTGCATCATCCACTAAACTATCCGAATTAACATCGTTTACATATTCGTTGTCTATCAAAGAAACTAATCGACGAATTTTCTGTTCATTATCCGAATATTGCAAACCTACAATATCCTTGTTTTCATCGAACGCAAAGTCGTATTTTTTCCCAACCATAAATCCGATCAAGAAAATAATCAGTACGATTAATACGACATTAATAACTTTGAAAAAACTTCTCATTTACTTGTATAATTCTTCTTCTGTAATCTGTTGAATTGTTATTCCTGCTTTTTCTAAAAAATCTAACCCTGAAAGGTCTTTATATTGTTGAATGTAGACAATACGCTTTATACCTGCCTGTAAAATCAATTTGCTACAATCTGTACAAGGCGAAAGAGTAATGTACAAAGTTGCTCCTTCAGCAGATTGAGTTGACGTTGCACATTTCAGAATTGCATTTGCTTCAGCATGCAGAACATGCCATTTGGTGTTTCCTGCTTCGTCTTCACATTTGTTCTCGAATCCACTTGGTGTACCATTATAACCATCAGAAATAATCATTCGATTTTTAACAATAATTGCACCAACTTTTTTGCGTTCGCAATAGGATAAATTTGCCCACTCAAAAGCCATTTTAAGATAAGCTTTATCGTATCGTAATTGTTTGTCTAAATTTGTTTCCATCTTTCAGCTTATACTTCTTCTTTTCTTTTTGTCCAAAGAGGTGGAACAAAAAATGGGAGAGGATTACGAATAAATGCTTTTATAGTGTGTGCAATCATCGTAAAAATTTTATAAAAAGGAATATTATTTGATCTCATTGCCATCAACAGTGAAAATGTAAAACTCACCAAAAAGTTACACCAACCTACCATAAAGATTGCAATAAAACCAATAATCATAGGTCCAATATCAAAATGATATCCCATTCCTCCAATTCCGATTGCAAAGTTTCCTGAAACGAATGTAATATGTCGAATATCGAAAGGTTGTCCAGTGAAATCACCTATCAAAAAAGCACATCCCATCATAAAACCGAAAGCTACATTTCCGACCACTCCACCCAAATTTTTCTCAAACCAATTCGAAATTCTTCTTCTTCTACGTTCCGAGAATGATTTTTTTAGAATAGGATGATTGTAAATACGTTCAGGAATATTATGAAAGCGTTGACTGTTAATCGTCATTCCTGAAATTAATCCAGAAAGGAACAAGAAAACACCTGCTATAGCTCCAAAATAGAAAATATGCCAATCCATTATCACTACTTCTTCCCAATAATGATAAGCCTTAGAATACTTAATTACCTCGAAGCCTAAAATTTGATTCAACAAATAAAAAATCCCCAATGAAACTACGAAACCTGCTACAACATTTCCTAAAAAAGCAATCATTTGGCTTCTTACCAATTGTGCAAATAAGGTTGTAAAATCTTTGACATTTAGCTCCGATCCTGAGGTTGGCACGAGCGCACGAGCAAGTCGGGCAGCAGTCATAGAAGGTTGCTTTGTAGCCAGTGTCATATGAGTAAGGTAAATTGTACAAAAACCGACAGCGTAATTTATACTAAAGAAAAATGCTTTAAATAGCGGTGAAGTGTCAGGTATATTCCCTATTCCTGTTTTAATAAAACACAAAAAAGAAACGATTAAACCTCCACCACAAGCCGTCCAAAACATTTTATTGTATTCTTTGGCTGTTTGCGTGATATACTTCTCGCCTGTTTTTCCATTATGATAAGTTACTAAAAACGTAATCAAATATACCGTAGAACTCAATTGATTGCTCATAAAATTCTTTGGCGCATAAAACTCAACCCATTTCTTAGTAGCAAAACTGTAAAAAGAAATCAAACCATGAAGCTTTAACTCATTGAAACTATTAAGTATTATTTGCAAACGTGCCAATTGTTGTTGCAAACGATTTATCTTTGAAGCTACTTTCAAGGAGATTCCTTTGTAATCTTTTTGAGTTAAAATGTCATTTAACAAATGTTTACATTTGGAAATACTTTCTTTAATTTCTAACATATCAAATCCAGCTTGTGGACTTTCAATAATGTTACTAATTTGCATTGAAAGTTTAGAGAATGGATTGTTCAAATAATTTACTTCATTACTATAACGCATCATTTCTTTGTCCGAAAACCCTCCCGTAATACGAACTGTAAGAATAGAAATAGCTTGTAAAAGTTGGTTTTGTATATTATTGGTATTCCCTTTAAAATTTTCTATTTCAACGTCTTGATACAAGACTTCGAAAAGTTTTTTCCATCGATCACGAGGAATTATTCGAATTGCTTGTAGATTTTTTGAATTGTAAAAAATTTCGTTCACAACAGAAGTCAATTCATTGTTATCCTCGATATCTGGCAAAAGCGAATCCATAATTTTTTTACGAAAAATAGAAAATAAATTATCTTCTAAATGAATTCCACTGTCTACTAAATAGCTTACGATATTAATTTTTCCGAATGTTTTTTGAAGTTCCTCTCGAAAAATTAAACGATAAGTTGAGTTATTTTGAAGTTTTGAGATTAAATCATCGATAAAAGAAATTGAATCTGGATAATCTTTTCTTGCTTTTTCTAATAACCTTAGTAAAAACCTCTTCTCGTATTTTCTATTTTGATCAAATATAGAGTCTAAAGCCATATTTTAATTTCTTCTTTAAGAGTACAAAAATAAAAAACTTATGTTACTAAGTTGTATAAATTAATCGAAATAAAAAAGTGATCCTTTGTTACGAATCACTTTTTTAGTTAGAATTTAAAATGTTTCTTATCAATGGCTGGATTAATTTTAATATCATTGAATTTTATGATATACTCTCCTCCTTCGGTAGGTTTTCCAACCACTTTTGTTGCAAAGGATAATCCATTGAATGTTTTAAAATTAGAGTAATAAAGTGTTTCTTCCTTATTCTTCTCCATTACAATTTCGTAAGAATTTTTATCAAAACAATAAACTGTTGAATTTGTATTTTTGGTTAATTCAACTTTATAACAGCTATTATTTTGATCATATTTATCTATACCTAAGTATTTTACCTTAAATCCTTTTTGTTTATACTTTAAAATATCCGAATCAAAAGAGTCTGGTTTATAATTTTTTACAGCTACATTTTTCTTTGCAACTTCACTATAAGTCCACCCTATTTTGCCATCATAACCTTCATTTAATATTTCTTTTCCGTTCATCACAAAAACCACTTTCTTGTTGTATGGTCGTTGGTGATAAACAATCATAGGATAAGAATCTCCTACATTAATGATGACTTCTCCTTTTAGGATAATACTATTCAAATTATTCCAAGCTGCTTCTCCTCCTGTTTTCTGAATATGATTTTCAATAATTTGTTCTGCTTCTTGTGCGTATGTTGCTACAGAAAATAACGAAATCATAAGCATACTAAATGTCAATTTCAACATAAGAACTTTTTTCATTTTTTTTGAATCTGTTGAACAAGATATAAAAACTAATTTAAAGTTCTATTATGAGAGAATGGTTTTTAGTCTTTTTTAACTTCTATATGTGACCAGTTTTCACCTCTTAAAATACGGTAAACTTGTCCTTGAGAAATATTAAATTGTTTGGCTAAAGTAGAAATTTTAGTCTTTCTATTAGGATCGAGTAATTTCTTTTTCAAACGAATTACTTGTGCTTCTGTTAATTTACTATTCGGAATGCTGTCTAAACGAGAACGTCCCTTCATCATTCTAAATAAATGTTTGTTATGCTCTTTCCATTCTTCCAACGTTGCCCATTGCAAATTATTCAATGCATTGTTTAATTTATTATGGTCTAAATGAACGACATATTCTTTATTTTCTTTATTAGGCAAAAAAGTTTCCGCTACCATTTTGTGGACATATTTTGCTGTACGTTTTCCGTCTGCTTTTGTTACCCAAATTGCGCGATAACCATTATTGATAGCTCCTTCTAAAATTTTATATTTATCTTGTCCTGTGTATAATTTTTTAACAAGACCATCTTTTGATACCAAGAAAGATCTTTTTTCAATTAATCCTTCTGCTTCGTATTCTTTCCATGAATCACTCATAATCACTATTTTAACTTATTTCTTCATTTTACAACAACATTCATACCGAAATAATTATTTTAAAGTTAATTAACTTAATTATTTCATTTTCATCAATCAGAATAGTCGATTTGAGTGCAAATATAACGGATAATAACGAGTTAGATTATTTTTTAACAATAACGGATAAATATTCTTTTGCACGTTCTAAATCTTCAGGTGTATCAATTCCAACTCCAATTGATTCTGTTTCGATTACTTTGATTTTCATCCCATATTCTAAGTAACGCAATTGTTCCAATTTTTCTGCTTTTTCATTTTGACGCATTGCTAATTTAGAAAAATTCAATAAAGCATTCTTTCTAAACGCATATATTCCTAAATGACGAAAATAATTTGGTGTAAAATTGGATTCGCGAGCAAATGGAATCGCTGAACGAGAGAAATAAAGTGCAAAATCATTGATATCCGTTACCACTTTTACAAAGTTTGGATTATTGATTTCTTCTTCTTCCGAGATTGACTCTTTTAATGTCGCTACATCTACAGTTTTTCCTATTTCTCCATCAAAAGAAGAAAGAATATCAGCCAACGCTTTTTCATTAACAAATGGTTCGTCACCCTGAACATTCAAAATAATATCGCATTCTATATTTTCGATAGCTTCGGCAATTCGATCACTTCCAGTTTCGTGTTCTTTAATGCTCATAATTGCTTTCCCTTGATGGTTTACAATTTCATCAAAAATCAATTTAGAATCTGTCACCACAAAAACATCATCAAACAAATTGGTTGCCACAACATTTTCGTAAGTCATTCGAATGACAGTTTTATTACCCAATTGTTGCATCAATTTCCCAGGAAAACGAGAAGCTGCATATCGTGCTGGAATAACGGCTATTTTTTTCACTATTTTTTATTTCAAATTTCTGTAAATTTAAGTAGATTCGGCTGAAATGCATTTTTAATCAACAAAATAATTGTAGTATCTTTACAGAAATAAATTTTCTGTATGAAGATTGCTTTCAAAATTTTGTTATTTTTGATTTCATTAGGATTGATTTTCATCTTAATCAGCGAGTTAAAAATTCAAGGATAAAGAAAAATTTATGTCAAAACCAACTCAACGTTCGTTAGCGATTTTATTATCACACGATATGCTTAGTTATATTACCAAAACAACCGACGGAATATCGACTTCGTATTCGGATGTGTATGACTATTCGGTGGATTTTACAAATCTTAACAAAACGGAGATTGAAATTGAACATGAATTGCGTTCTAATTTGACTCTATTGCAAGAATACGACCATGTGCACATTTGTTTTTTATCGACTACAATCAATGTCGTTCCCTCACATCTTTCGCACAAGCCTTTCGAAGATTTGTTATCTCTTTCGGATTATAGTCCTATCAAATTAGCAATTGATTGTCCATTAGAAAATGTAGATGCTTCTATTGTATACAACATTCATTATCCGTTAAAAGATATTTTGCTTTCTTTACCCAATTTGCAAAATGCTCGCTTGTATCATTCGGGCAAATTCTTGATTGATTATGGGTTGATTAATTCGAAAAACAATGAAGTTTACATCAATTTGATGCACCAAAAATTAGAAGTTTGTGTGTTAAGCAATGGAGAATTTATTTTTTATAATCTATTTGAAACAAAAACGAAAGAAGACTTTTTGTTTTACATTTTGTACACATTAAATCAATTAAATATTAGTTCAAACGAAGTTTCATTATATGCTTTTGGAGACGTTTTAACTTCACCAAATTACTACGAAACCTTAAAAAAATATGTTCGTCATATTTCGTTTAACGAAGATGATAAACAACTTGGACAATATTTTACATTATATAAATTATTCGAATGCGAATCATTTCAGGAACATTAAAAGGAAAACGAATCACTGCACCAAACAATTTACCGGTGCGCCCTACAACAGACTTCGCAAAAGAAGCTTTATTTAATATATTAAACAACGAATGGTATTTTGATGAAATTACTGTGCTGGATTTATTTTCAGGAATAGGTGGTATTTCATTAGAGTTTGCTTCTCGTGGAGCTAAGAAAGTAACTTCTGTAGATAACTTCTATGGTTGTGTAAAATTCTTAGACGAAACGGCTAAACAATTAAAATTAGATGATATCATTACAACTGTAAAAGGTGATGTTTTGAAATATTTAGATAAACAACCTATCAAAAAGTTTGATATTATTTTTGCTGATCCACCCTACGATTTAGATGAAGAAGCTTACAAAAAAATTCCTGATTTGGTAATGAACAACCAATGGTTAGAAGAAGGAGGAAATTTTGTATTAGAACATCCTTCTAATATTTCTTTTGTAGATCATCCAAATTTTATACAACACAAAAAATACGGAAACGTACACTTCTCTTTTTTCGAGTAAGACAAAAAATCTTAAAATATTTATCAAAATCGACTAATAGATGACATCTATCAGTCGATTTCTTTTTTTTATTTAGATTAAGTCTAATTAAATTTGCGTAATTAATTTTATTTAGATTAAATATAGATAACGCATGAGAAAGAATATATATTTATTATCAACTCTTACACTACTTAGTTTATCAACTGCCTTTGCACAAGAAACTAAAAAAGAAAGAAAAGATTCTATCAACACTTTACAAGAAGTTGAAATTTTTGGAGATCGAAATAAGAATCAAAGAGGATTAGAAACAATCACGCGTTTCCCTGGTTCACCTCAAGATCAATTGCAATCAATTTCAATTATTTCAGAAAAATTAATTGAAGATCAAGGCGCGCTAACCATTACAGAAGCCGCTCGTAATGTACCTGGAGTTACACTCTTCGGTTCTTATGGAGGAAACAGAGAGTCGATGTCAATACGTGGATACAGAGGAACACCAGTTCTAAAAAATGGAATACGTATGGATTCAGATTTTAGGACCTCATCAGGTGTTGTTGACATGCAAGGCGTAGAATCTTTACAAGTTATTCGTGGTGCTGCGGCAATAACTCAGGGAATGGCAAATGGATTGGGTTCTGCAGGAGGAGTAATAAATGTCATTACAAAAACACCTCGCTACATAAATGCAGGTAACCTTGGTTTACGTGTTGGTTCTTGGAATCAGATTAGAACAACATTTGACGTACAACGTGTTTTAACTGAAAACAAAAACTTAGCGGTACGAATTAATGGAGCTTATGAACAAGCGGATAGCTACAGAGATGTAATCAATAAAAATCGACTTTATATCAATCCTTCTATTGGTTGGAAGATCGATGATAAAACGGAATTTGTGGCTGAATTTGATTACTTTAATGGTGAGGCAACTCCAGATAGAGGAACTTTCAATACAAAAGATATCACAGAAAATGGTTTAATTGATTTCGGCTCACGCTTTTTAGGGTATGATATCGATAACGAAGAAATGAAAACATTTTCTTATTCTGCTCGAATTACTCGTCAATTAACAGATAAAATTAATGTACGCGCTGCATACATGGCTAATACTTACGAAAGAGATCAAATAGCTTCTACTTTAACTGCTGTAAAAGGTAGTGGAAATGGACATTTGAGAGATAGAGGATTAGGAAGAAGCTTTAAAGATGATCGTAATTCAACATTACAGATTGATGTAATGGGAAAAGACTTTATGTTTGGAAAATTCAAATGGTCTTGGCAAGTTGGATACGATTTATCATCTACACGAACAGACTCTCGCACTTCTGCGAATAACTATAGAGATGAAAATGGAAAAATTGTAGTTGATACAAATGATAAAGAAATTAATCCATTATTAAATTTAGATCGTATTAATGCTTATGAAGCTAACACCAATCATATCGACTTAGATGCTAATCAACTTGATGCTTTACGATTGGGAAAATCAGAAATGAGTAAAATGACTTCTTATGGTTTTATGGCTCAACAACGAATCAGTTATGCTGATTTTGTTACGTTAGTTGCTTCTGCTCGTTATTCTTATGCAAATGATTACAAAGACAGTGCTATAGATCCGATGATTGGATTAATGGTAAGTCCTACAAAAAACATCAACTTTTATGGTACTTATGCAACAACAACAAGTTTGCGTTCTGCAGCCAGAAAAATGATTGATGGTACAACAGCTGGCGCTTCTTCAACAGATCAATTTGAAGCAGGAATCAAAACATCATGGTTTAATGATCGTTTCAGAGCAAATGTAAATTACTTCAATATGAACGAAGATAATTTAACATACCAATATTACGATCCTATCACAAATGCTCCAACGAATTTCTACGATTACGCAGGAAGTTTAAGAAGAGAAGGTCTTGAACTTGAAGTAACTGGACGACCTCTACCTAACGTACAAGTATTATTGGGTTATTCTTACACTGATGTGGGATACAAAAATTCTCCAGCTTATGTAGAAGGTTCTCGTCCCATGAACTCACCTTACTCAACTGCAAATGCTTGGGTACAATATAAATTCCAAAAAACAAACACTTTTGCAGATGGTTTAGGTGTATCATTAGGTGTATATTATGTTGGATCAAGACCAGTTAACGATCAAGCTACAACAAGAGATTCTCATGGAAATGTCATGAATGGGCAGGCACCTTTTTTAATGCCAGAAATGACTACTCTTAATGCACAATTAAGCTATTCAATGAAAAGATTTGATTTCCGATTATTCTTTAATAATATTACAGATGAAGTTGGATACAACTCATATTACCGTGGAGGTTACATCAACCAAATCGATCCATTTAATATGGCTGCACAAGTTGTATTTAAATTCTAATTTCTTTTCTCAACTTTAAATTTTTAGCATTTTTAAAATAGGAAAACGACAGTTTTATTAACTGTCGTTTTTATTTTGAATAGAATTGATTAACTTCCGTCAAAATTTTTCTTAACAACATGAAAACAAAACTTACTGCTTTAGTCATATTCTTTTGTTCGATTTTTACATTCGCACAAACTGAAAATACATTAACAACTATACCAGAATTTTCTTTTGTAAAAATGCAATCCGATGGAATTTTCGATTCAAAAGAAATCAAAAAAGGAAAACAAACTTTGATTGTTTTATACTCACCAACATGTATCCACTGTCAATTAGCGTTAAATCACTTTAACAACAATTACGAAGAACATTTCAAAAACACACAAATTATTTTAGTTTCCGAATACGAAGCAAAAGATGCTATTCCATTTTTAAATCAACATGCACCAAAATTTGTAAACAATAAAAATGTAGAATTATTATACGATTCTAATTATGAGTTTGGTCCTATTTTTCAACCAACTTCAATTCCTACATTCTATTTATTCGACAAGAATAAAAATCTTGTAACGATTAGAAAAGGTTCTGTTGAAGCCAATAAAATTTTTAATTATCTGAAATAAATTAAAATATAATGCATAAAAAAATCCCACTCATCGAGTGGGATTTTTAGTTTGTATGTAACCTATTGATTATTTACCTTGTTGAGCTTGCGCTTCGAATTGTTTTTGTAATTCTTTAATTTGCTCTTCTGATAAACCTTGTCCTTGCGCACCTGGTTGACCTTGTGGAGCTGGTTGACCTTCTTTAAAGTCTACTAATTCAACTTCGAATTCTAACGCTTGGTTTGGTCCAATTTGTCCACCTGGAGCTCCCATTTCACCGTAACCTAAGTTTGCAGGAATATAGAATTTGTATTTTGCGCCTTTAGACATTAATTGTAAACCTTCTGACCATCCTGGAATAACTTGATTCAAAGGAAATTCTACACCTCCTTTAGCTTCTGGATTTTTGTCTGTACTATCAAAAGTTTTACCAGTAGCTAAAATTTTACCAGTATATTTTACTTTAACAATACTATTAATGTTTGGTTTAGCACCTGTTCCTTCTTTTTCTACAACATAAACTAATCCTGAAGCAGTCGTTTTAGCACCAGAAGCTTTTTTCTTCTCGTCTACTAATTTTTTAGATTCGTCTGCATTTTTCTTTACCAAATTTTGTTGATGATTCTTTGCATAAGTATCTAAAATTCCCATTCCTGCTTCTTGTGTAATCAACAATTTTTTGTGACGTACAACATCCATAATCCCTTGAACAATAATATCCTTGTCCATTTGATCTAATTGTTGTTGGTTGATAACCGTCTCAATTTGTTGACCAACTTGCTGTCCAATCGCGTAAGATTCTCTACTCTCTTTTCCAGCTTTTAAATAATCTCTGATCCCTTTTTCTAATTGATCGTAGTTGATACTATCTGTCTCAACTAAACGTCCTCCAAGACCTTTGATTTGCTCACCAAGACCAGTTCCGAAAGCATAAGAAGCTTTTTGATCTTCGCTTTCTAATTTGTCTACAGATTTTCCTTTGTTACAAGACACTAACGACGCAACAACAAAAATCCCTAAAAGAACTTTTTTCATTATTTATAAAAATTTATTGCAAGTTTAATAAGAAACTTTCATTAATCATACAAATCTAACCCAAATTCTTCTTTTAATTTTAACAAAACAGGGTTTTTGTCTGATAATAGTTTAAATTTCTCTTTATTCGATAAGATATGATTTGTAGCTTCCTTCTCCGAAAATTTGATTTGAATCGTGAAATAATGATTCTTTAGAAATGCTCTTAAACTATTTCTAATTCGATCACGGTATTCCTCAAATTCCTGTTCAGATGAATGTGAAGAAAACTCGAAAATAATTTCATCCCCTTCCAAACCAAGCTCTGTTGTCATCAATGCATTATAAGACGGAATGTTATGTTCGATTTTCAAACGATCCAAGAATCTTTTCCATCCTTCATTTACTTGTTCTAATGTAAATTTTTCTCGTGGCAAATCATCTCGTAGTATTTCTTCTTGATGTTCTTGTACTTTTGCTCCAGGTAAAGCCATTTTCAAACTAAATGATGAATTACCGCTGATTTTAATTGGTTTTGAAGCACGTGTATATGCTTTGACCTCTTCCGAAATCACCGATTTTTTCACATTAAAATGTACCTGCGATTGAGACTCTTCATTTTGCTGTACCATGTTGTTTTGATGAACTGAAGGTACCGCAATTGTAGTCGTTTGTTGTTCTTTTGACAAATAAAAAGATGGAGGAACTATACTATACTTTTTTTTTTAAGACCGTTTTCTTCAGCAGTTAAAGATGCTAATTGCATCAAAGCAATTTCAACTGTTAAACGTGGATTCTTACTCGATTTGTAATTTAAATCTGCTTCATTACAGATTTCTATCGCACCAAATAAAAATGAAGCCGAACATTTTTGAGCATGTTCTAAGTATTTCGCTTTGATACGTTCTCCTACTTCTAACAAACTAACGGTATTAGCTGTTTTAGACATCAACAAATCGCGGAAATGTGCACCTAAGCCACAAATAAAAAGATGGGCATCAAATCCTTTATTTAAAATGTCGTTCAGTTGCAACATTGCTTGCGGAATATCATTTTCCAAACACGCATCTGTCATCTTGAAATAATAATCGTAATCCAATACATTCAAGTTTTCTGCAACAGCGGAATACGTCAAATTTTTATTTGTAAAAGTTGCCATTCGATCAAAAATCGACAACGAATCACGTAAAGCTCCATCTGCTTTTTGCGCAATCAAATGCAGCGCATCATCTTCGAAAGTTACTTGTTCTTTATCTGCAACATTTTTCAGATGTCCTTTGATATCTTCAACTCCTATTCGTTTGAAATCATAAATCTGACATCGAGAAAGAATCGTAGGAATAATTTTATGTTTTTCTGTAGTTGCCAAAATAAAAATAGCATGCGCTGGTGGCTCTTCTAATGTTTTCAAAAAAGCATTAAAAGCTGCTGTTGATAACATATGAACCTCATCAATAATATACACACGATATTTTCCAATTTGAGGAACAATACGTACTTGATCGATTAGATTTCGTATATCATCCACCGAATTATTTGATGCTGCATCTAACTCGAAAATATTGAAAGTAAAATCTTGATCACCTTCTACTCCATTTTCTTCGTTAATTTTACGTGCTAAAATTCTGGCGCATGTTGTTTTCCCAACACCTCTTGGACCACAAAATAAAAGTGCTTGTGGCAATTGATTAGACTTTATCGCTTGTTCTAAAGTATTTGTAATAGACGCTTGTCCAACTACATCTTCAAAATTTAGTGGGCGATATTTTCTGGCTGAAACAACAAAATTTTCCATACAAATGCAAATATAATAGTTTTAAGTTTCTTATAAAAATACTTTCTTTTTGATGCTTAATTTTAAAGCTAAATTTTAAATCTACTTTTTTCTAAAGACTAAAATAATAATACAACTCGCCGTAAAAACAGATAATAAATACCCAACCCAAGAAAGCATTGGCATGTCTAAAATCATGGGACGAACGGTTGTATTGGCTAACATACTTCCACCAATTCCAAAAGTTAATGTTAATAAAGCTAACACTATTTTATTGACACTGTCTTTTATGAGTTTCTGAATATTATCGATTTCATCAATCTTAAAATTAAGCGCTAATTTATCGTTGTTTATTTTTTCGATTAGCTTTAATGTATCTTCTGGTAAATCGTTGATTAAATCTTGAATATCCTTGAAATTATCAATCGTCTTTTTACTCAAATATTTAGGATGAAATTTCTGACGAGCTAATTTTATTGCATACGGACGCATCGAACGTTGTACATTAAGATCAGCATGCAATTGTTGACCAATCCCTTCTATAAGCGCAATTCCTCTTAATAAGATATAAACATATTCAGGTAATAACACATGATTACGCTGTAGAATATGATTAAATTTTTTGATGATTACCTGAACTTCAATGGTGTCAACTGTATTGTATTCTAAATAGTCAAAAATATCAGCAATATCACGTTCCAATTGTTTATCATTTTCGATATAATGTTTAATCGCCATTTTTTTGAGTGAACGAACAATACGTTTTGGATTTTTCAAACCAAAATCAATGACAACATTTTCTAATGCTTCTTTTTCGTTGATTGCTAAAATTCCCATCGAGCCAAAATCGATGAAAGCTATTCGACCGTCTTGCAAAATAAAAATATTACCTGGATGAGGATCGGCATGAAAAAAACCATCATCTAACAATTGTTTCAAATAAATATCAAACCCTTTTTGCACGATTTTTTTTGGGTCAAGTCCCAACGCTTCCAATTGCTCAACATCATTTACTTTAAAACCCTCGATTAATTCCATACAAAGAAAATTATTATTCGAATAGTCTTCGTATGTTTTAGGCACGTAAACATCTTTACTTTTCTCGAAATTTTTTCTAAAACGTTCGATATTTTGAAATTCGTTCGTTAGAGAAAGTTCTTTTAGAATTGAATTTTCGAATGATTTTTCAATTTCAGAAATGAATAACTTTTGTAACTTCTCGTATTTCTTTTCTAAAAAAAGAACGATATCACGAATCAAGGCCAAATCTGATTCGATGATATGTTGAATGTTTGATCGCTTCACTTTGAACACGACTTTTTCACCATTCAATAATGTAGCGCGGTAAACTTGTGAAATACTGGCTGCAGCAAAAGGTTGTTGTTCTATTGAAAGAAAATGTTCGTCTGGTTCTATTCCAAATTCATCTTTTATTCTTTGATAAATATCAATCTCTTCAGGCGGGACATTATCTTGTAATTTTTTCAACTCTTCGACCAATGATTCAGGAACCAAATCTTTTCGATTACTTAATAATTGACCAAATTTTATATAGGTTGGTCCGAGTTCTTCCAAAGCCATTCGAAACCTTTGATTGAAAGAACTATTGAAGAAATCAGTATTTTGGTCAGAATGAAACAAATCATTTCCACGAGAAAGGATTTCTTCAAAACCATATTTAGAAACGACTTTTACGATTTTCGAAAAGCGTTTTATTTTCTTTAAACTATCCATAAGATTTAGATTCGTTTACAAGTTACAAATAAACAAACGTGTATTGAGTTTATAAAAACTTAAATTTCTTTGAGTTGAAGCGAAAATTATTCCAAAAAATTAATTTTTATTGTTTATCTTTGCACTCGCTTAAATGAATTAGGAATCAAGCGATTAATTATTAAGTTAAACATCTCTCGGTCATTTATTTGCATTTTAAGATTCCAAAAATAAAATTGATTGAGATACAAATTTTTAGAATTATGTCTAAAGAAACAAAACAAGAGGAGGTAAAAGAAGTTGTATTAAACACTCCAGTATTAGATGCGTCTGCTAATGCAAACGTAGCGCCAGAATCATTTGATTGGGAATCTTTCGAATCAGGATTAAACGAAGAAGATCGTAAAGAAAAAGCTGAATTAGAGCAAATGTACGATACAACTTTAGAAGACTTACATGAGAATGAAGTATTCAAAGGACAAGTTGTACGTATTACAGATAAAGAAGCTATCGTTGACATCAACTTCAAATCAGAAGGTGTTATTTCATTAAACGAATTCCGTTACAACCAAGATTTAAAAGTTGGAGATATCGTTGAAGTAATGGTTGATCAACGTGAAGATAAAAATGGACAATTAATTTTATCTCACAAAAAAGCTCGTACATTAAATGCATGGGATGCTGTGAACAAAGCACACGATTCTCAAGAAATCGTTAACGGTTACATCAAAGCTCGTACTAAAGGAGGTATGATTGTTGACGTATTCGGAATTGAAGCTTTCTTACCAGGTTCTCAAATCGATGTTAAACCAATCCGTGATTACGAACAATTCGTAGGAAAAACTATGGAGTTCAAAGTTGTTAAAATCAACCCAGAATTCAAAAACGTAGTTGTTTCTCACAAAGCGTTAATCGAGGCTGATATCGAAGTTCAGAAAAAAGAAATCGTTGCTCAATTAGAGAAAGGACAAGTATTAGAAGGTGAAGTTAAAAACATCACATCTTACGGTGTATTCGTAGACTTAGGAGGTGTTGACGGTTTAATCCACATTACAGACTTATCTTGGTCTCGTATCAACCACCCATCTGAAATCTTAGAAGATGGACAAAAAATCAACGTTGTAATCTTAGATTTCGACGAAGATAAATCTCGTATCCAATTAGGTATTAAACAATTAGAAGCTCACCCATGGGATGCTTTAGATGCTGATATCAAAGTTGGTGATAAAGTTAAAGGAAAAGTAGTTGTTTTAGCTGACTACGGTGCATTCGTTGAGGTTGCTCCAGGTGTAGAAGGTTTAATCCACGTTTCTGAAATGTCATGGTCTACACACTTACGTTCTGCTCAAGATTTCGTAAAAGTAGGTGATGAAGTTGAAGCAGTAGTTTTAACTTTAGATAGAGAAGAAAGAAAAATGTCTTTAGGTATCAAACAATTAACGCCAGATCCTTGGACAGATATTACAACTAAATACCCAGTAGGTTCTACTCACAAAGGTAAAGTTCGTAACTTCACTAACTTCGGTGTATTCGTAGAATTAGAAGAAGGTGTTGACGGATTAATCTACATCTCTGACTTATCTTGGACTAAGAAAATCAAACACCCATCAGAATTCTGTGCAGTTGATGATATCTTAGACGTAGTAGTTTTAGAATTAGACGTAGAAGCTCGTCGTTTATCTTTAGGTCACAAACAATTAACTGAAAACCCTTGGGATCAGTACGAAGCTAAATATGCTGTAGGTACAACTCACACAGGTGTTGCAGTTGACGTATTTGACAAAGGTGCTACAGTTCAATTCGAAGATGCTGATGTTGAAGCTTTCGCTCCAGCTCGTACATTAGAGAAGGAAGACGGATCTCGTATCAAAAAAGGTGAAGAAACATCTTTCAAAGTAATCGAATTCAATAAAGAATTCCGTCGTGTAGTAGTTTCTCATACAGCAACTTTCCGTGAGGAAGAAGTTAAAGCTGAAAGAACTTCTAACAACAATAACAACAACAATTCATCTAACACAATTGAAACATCTACATTAGGAGATATCGATTCATTAGCTGCATTGAAAAAGAAAATGGAAGAAGGAGGAAACTAATTCTCTAACGGAAATTTTTAAATAACATAAGCTGTCCAATATTGGGCAGCTTTTTTTATGAACAAAGGTTTAACACTTGGTAAAAATACTGAATTTAATTTATGGTTTAAAATCATATCAAGAACAAAATACAATTATTAATATATTTTTTGAATATTATTCAAAAAACTTTAATTTTGCAGTCGAAATGGAAAAAATAGAATTCAATTTAGATGCTACCGATTTGAAAATCATGCGATTAATGCAAGAAAATGCGCGTATTAACAATGCCGATATTGCAAGAGAATTGGGAATGGCACCTTCTGGTATATTAGAACGTGTAAAGAAGCTTGAAAACAAACAAGTTATTTTAGCTTATCATGCAAAAATAAATCCAGTAGCAGTTGGTCAAAAATTACTTTCATACATGTTTATCAAAACGGTAGATATTATCGGAGATGAAACAGTAGGAAAACAGCTTGCTCAAATTCCAGAAGTTTTAGAAGTTCATGATATCGCTGGAGATGATGGTTATCTAATCAAAGTAAGAACTTCTGATAACGAAGGTTTAGTAGAATTAATGCGTAAACATCTTAGCAAAATTGGTGGAATCACTTCTACACGAACAACTATCGTATTACAAACAATAAAAGAAGAACAAAATATCGTTATACCAACGAACTAAAATTGAAGATTGAATGAAAGGGAATCAACCAAGCAAGTGGCTGATTATTGCAGCGTATTTCGTAGTTTATGTCGTTTGGGGGTCAACTTATTTTTTTATAGATAAGGCATTACATGGCTTTAGTCCATTTATTTTGGGCTCGTTTCGTTTTATTGGAGCGAGTACATTATTGATGGGGTATTGCAAATTAAAAGGCTATAAACTTTGGGATAAACAAATCGTAAAACAATGCATTTTTACGGGATTTATGTTACTTTTTATTGATATGGCCGGAATTATTTGGTCTGAGCAATTTTTACCAAGTGGAATTGTTGCGATTATGGCAGCTTCGGCAGCTATTTGGTTCATTGTATTAGATAAACCAAAATGGAAACAAAATTTTTCAAGTATTCCCACTGTATTAGGTGTACTGTTTGGTTTTATAGGTGTTTTGATGCTATTCTACGAACAAACGACTACTGTACACGCAGACGCAGATCAGCAATTCTTAAATATGATTGGATTGATTGTTTTAATCTTTTGTTCTATCGCTTGGACATTGGGTTCTTTGTATTCTAAATATGTGACGGACAAACAGAAAAAAGAAGTTACAAAACCAAAAGAAGAGTTGCATATCATGGTAAAAACAGCTTGGCAAATGATTACTGCTGGTGTATTATTCAATACTGTTGCCATATTCAATGGAGAGTATGCCAATTTCAATCTTGCGAATGTAACGACAGAAGATTGGTTAGCAATGGCTTATTTAACAACTTTTGGCTCTATTCTTGCATTTGGATCTTATGTTTGGTTGTTACAACATCGTCCAGCCGTAGAAGTTTCTACTTATGCTTACGTTAATCCGATTGTAGCAGTAGCGTTAAGTTATTTTTTCTCAGATGATGTCATAACTCATTTGCAGATCTATGGATTAGCAGTAATTTTATTCAGTGTTTTATTAATGAATTGGAATCTTTACAAAAACACAAAATCAGTTCAAAAAATTCTGCATCTTGTTTCTCGTAAACATTATGCGCATTAAATATTATGATGATTAATAAAAAAAGCTTCTCTTGTGAGAAGCTTTTTTTAGTTCTATATTATTTTCTTACAATTTTGTACATTTTACAATCTCTAAACCATATTGTGTAGTATGAGGCTTTTCGACTGTTCGTGTAATTAAATTCATTTTTTGGATTCCTAAATCTTTGATAATTTGCGATCCAATTCCATGATCTTTTTCGTCTGCTGGTAAAATCCCCGATTTAGATTTTCCTTCAGAATAGCTTTTGAAAATTTCTAATTTCTGTTCAACTAATTCAGAATTCTGAATATTATTGATAAAAATAATAACTCCTTTTTCTTCTTCGTTGATAATGTTCATTGTTTTTTCTAACAATGGCGTTTCTCCATTTTGTAAAGCGCTAAATAAGTCATAATAACTGTTTGTCGATTTTACACGTACAGGAACAACATCATCTTTTGACCATTTTCCTTTTTTTAGTGCAAAGTGAATTTGGTTGTTTGTTGTTTGTTGATAAGCAACTAAATCATAATCTCCAAATTTAGTTTTTGCAGGAAATTCTTCAATACGTTTTACCAACGATTCGTTTTCTAATCTATATGCAATTAAATCTTCAATCGAAACGATTTTAAGATCAAAATTTTTCGCAATCTCCAATAATTCAGGAAGACGAGCCATCTCTCCATCTTCTTTCAATATTTCAACAATACATCCAGCAGGATAATGTCCTGCCATACGCGCCAAATCAACAGCTGCTTCTGTATGTCCCATGCGAACTAAAACCCCTCCATCTTTCGCTATTAAAGGAAAAATATGTCCTGGTTTACCTAAATCATCAGGATTTGTATTTTCATCAATTAAGGCTTGAATAGTTTTTGAACGATCCGAAGCCGAAATTCCTGTTGTACAACCATGTCCTTGTAAATCGACAGAAACGGTAAAATTCGTTTCATAAATCGCTGTATTGTGACCAACCATAAGATCTAAGCCTAAAGCTTTACATCTTTTTTGTGTAAGTGGTGTACAAACCAATCCGCGTCCATGCGTTACCATAAAGTTGATGACTTCTGGTGTAGCAAACTCGGCGATACATAGGAAATCTCCTTCATTTTCACGATCTTCATCGTCAACTACAATGATAACTTTTCCTTGTTTTAAATCTTCTAAAGCTTCTTCAATTGTGTTTAATTGAGATGATCTATTTTCCATTGTTTTATATTATTGATAACGAGAATGCTCCTCGTTTTTGTTTGTTTTCTTAAACTTATTAAAGTATTTTATAATCGGATCGATGTAAATACTTATGTCAAATAATCCTGAGTCTTGGTTGGCTTTATAACTAAATAAAATAGAGAATGGAAGTGCTATAATATTCGCTGCCCAAGCAGCAAAAGTTGAGTCTAATTTACCATTTTTCGCCATGTTTTCTGCAGAGAAATTTAGAATAAAATAGATAACGAATATGACAATAGAAATAACAACCGGCATTCCAATTCCTCCTTTTTTAACAATTGCTCCTAACGAAGATCCTATCAAAAAGAAAATAATACACGTTACTGCGTACGAAAAGTTTCGGTTGTAATGAATGTTTACTTTTGCATATAGTTTTTCTCGACCTATAATTTCTTGTTCAGAAAATAACATATTTTCTTGATCTCGATTTACCATTTGTATCGATTGATTGATAATTCTGTCTTGATCTTGAGCAGAATGTTCTTTTATATCGAAAATCATTTTGGTATTTACAGAATCAATCTCTTTCATTTTATGAAAGTAATAATAATTCTGATTGAACATATTTGTTTTTAAATCTGAATAATACTTTTTATAATCTACATTTAACGA
Organism: Empedobacter sp. 225-1; assembly: GCF_030328185.1. Classification (NCBI taxonomy): domain Bacteria; kingdom Pseudomonadati; phylum Bacteroidota; class Flavobacteriia; order Flavobacteriales; family Weeksellaceae; genus Empedobacter; species Empedobacter sp. 225-1. The sequence goes on from NZ_JACALO010000027.1 coordinate 36,410, forward strand.
ATCTATCAAATGTCTCAGACCTTTTCCATCCAAATATTTATACGAGTTTCCTGGATCTTCGTCTTTCCCTGAATTTAAAATATCCGAAATATCAATGTAATAATTAAGCGTATCAAACTTTGTATATTGATTTTCTTGACGTAATCGTTGATCTAAATTTTTATTCTTAATATTATCTGTATAAGCAATTCCATCAAAAAGCTCCATTTTCATGTAATGGTTATCGTTTTTATCAGGAGCAAGATTTCCTCTTTTGGCAATTATTGTCATTCCATCTTCTCCAAAAGCTGCATTTTGATGAACAAAAACATCTTCTAACTTTTCAGAATTTTCACCAGAAACTTTATTAATTTTCATCTGAAAACCAGGAACCGTTTCAATAAAAACACCTTCTTTCATATTTACAGTAGGTTTTGTCTGTAAAATACTATAGAGCATTGTTCTTGCTTTTCGTTGAGAATAAGGCATTACTTTGTCTCCAAAATAATACAACCCTATTGACATTAACATAATTAATCCAAAAAGTGGGGCAAGAATTCTTGTTAAAGAGATTCCAGACGCTTTCATTGCTGCCAACTCGTAACGCTCACCAAATCCTCCCATTGTCATAATCGACCCTAAAAGAATGGTAAGTGGCAGTACAAGTTGCACCACGTTAATACCAAAATAAAAAAGTAATTCCGCTATAGTGTACCATTCTAAACCTTTTCCAATAAATTTTTCCATTTCTTGCCATGCAAACTGCACAATAAAGATGAAAAACAGAACACTAAAAATGAAAAAAAATGGACCTAAAAAGGTCTTAATTAAATACCAGTCAAGCTTTTTTAACATTGATTATAATTGTGTAATAATATAGCCTTGCGACTTATATTTCTTTTGGTCAAAGTTAAAGTAACTTTTGTGAATAAGTAAATTTTGAACGTAATCTTTTACAACGATAGACATTGTATCTCCATTTTTACCATATTCTTTATAATCATGGATTTGATTATTTGCTGTATTAACTCCTAAAATCGAATATTTAATTGAAGATGTTTTAGTTGGCGTTAATTTTATATACTGAATCGATTTACCTCCTACTGTTTTTTTATCTGTTAACGCATAACTAAAATCTGTTCGATAGGTATTCAAAACTTTAGTTGGAGTTAAAAAATCATCTGTATTTGACGCATCAGAAACTGTTACTTCTTTGTCATCTTTTGCTATCGTATATAACTTTGTTCCTGTGTATATTTGATTGATGTCTCCTACATTCAAATTAAATTTTTGTTTCATCGAGAAAACTTCTCCTGTTTGATTCATCGATTTTCCATTATTCGAATGACTAAAATCAAACTTAATATAATACGAGCTTGCGTTGGTATATTTTGCGTAAACTTTGTCTAAGATTTGTTTTGCTGATTGAGCGTTTAATGTTCCAACCCCTACTAATAAGAGTATGAAAGAATAAATTATCTTTTTCATACAATTTAAATTTCTATCTGTTTTTAATAAATTTTAGTTCAAATTATTCAACAACTGTTCCAAACTCATGTCATCTTGTATCAATACTTGACGTGCTTTGCTTCCTTCAAAAGGTCCAACAATTCCAGCGGCTTCTAATTGATCAATTAATCGTCCTGCTCGGTTATATCCTAATTTTAATTTTCGTTGTAATAAAGATGCAGAACCTTGTTGATTCATTACAATCAATCGTGCAGCATCTTCAAATAACACATCACGATCAGATAAATCAATATCTAAATTAGAACCTCCATCTTCGCCAACATATTCTGGTAAATGTAAAGCATCTGGATAGCCTCGTTGTTCTCCAATAAACTCGGTGATTTTATCAACTTCTGGTGTATCCACAAAAGCACATTGTAGTCGCACTAAATCATTTCCAGTCGTAAATAGCATATCTCCTTTTCCAATTAATTGATCAGCTCCAGGAGAATCTAAAATTGTTCTCGAATCTATTTTAGATGTTACACGAAACGCTACACGAGCTGGAAAGTTAGCTTTAATTGTACCTGTAATAACATTTACTGAAGGTCGTTGTGTAGCAACAATCAAGTGAATTCCAACAGCACGAGCCAGCTGAGCTAAACGAGCAATAGGTAGTTCTACTTCTTTACCAGCTGTCATAATCAAATCTGCAAACTCATCTACGATTAAAACGATATATGGTAAAAATCGATGTCCAGCTTCTGGGTTTAATTTACGTTCTTTAAACTTCGCATTGTATTCTTTCAAATTACGAACGAAAGCATTCTTAAGTAATTCGTAGCGATCATCCATTTCTATACAAAGCGAATTCAGTGTATTGATTACTTTCGTATTATCTGTGATAATTGCTTCTTCTGCATCAGGTAATTTAGCTAAGTAATGACGTTCTATTTTCGAGTAAAGTGTCAACTCTACTTTCTTTGGATCGACCATTACAAATTTCAATTCTGATGGATGTTTTTTGTACAACAACGATGCAATAATTGCATTCAGTCCTACCGATTTCCCTTGTCCAGTTGCTCCCGCCATTAACAAGTGAGGCATTTTAGCTAAATCAGCAACAAACGTTTCATTCGTAATTGTTTTACCAAAAGCAATAGGTAATTCCATATCAGAATTCTGAAATTTTTGAGAAGCTATTACAGAATGCATCGAAACCATAGATGGATTAGAGTTCGGAACTTCGATACCAATGGTTCCTTTTCCTGGAATTGGTGCAATAATACGAATACCAAGTGCAGCTAAACTTAATGCTATATCATCTTCAAGATTCTTAATTTTAGAAATACGAACTCCTGCTTGCGGCACAATCTCGTAAAGTGTTACAGTTGGACCTATCGTTGCCGTAATTTGTGAAATACCGATTCCGTAGTTACCTAAAGTTTCGATAATTTTATTTTTATTGGATTCTAATTCTTTTTGATCGATTAATGTATTTCCTGAATCATATTTTTTCAATAATGAAATCGGTGGAAATTGAAAATTTGGTAAATCTAAACGTTGGTTATATTCGCCTTGTTCTTGAACCAATCGTGCAGAAGTAGCTTCAAATTCTTCTTCTTCGTCAATTTTTTGAACTTTCAATTCTAAATCATTAGAACCTTCTTGTTTAGAACTTGTAACTGAATTTTCTGTTATTGGTTCAATTTCACTATTTTCTTCTATCTCATCAACCACCAATTCGGTTATATCAACAGGACTTTCTTCAATTTGCTCTTCCTCCTGTGGTTGATTTATAGTAAACTCTTGCGAAAAAGATTCATTTGGACTAACTGTATGTGATTTGATTGCTTCTTTTTCAAAATTCTCGACCAATTTCAACTCTTCAATCGATTCATTTTCTTGTTGTTTTTCAACTTCTTGATTGAATTTATTAATTTTTTCCTGCTCTTCTTCTTCTTTACGTTTTCTTAATTCGAGTTGCTCCTTTTTAATTTTTTCTTGTTCTTTTTCAATGCGATCAAGTTCTTTTTGTTTCGCGCGTTCCTCCATTTTTTGTTGGATAGATTGATATGTCATTCTAAAATGAATCACACAATAAATCAATAAACTAACAAATAACAATAAAACAACACCCAACTTACCGATGAAACTATTTAAAAAATCATTGACTTCAAACCCCATTACACCTGAAAGCATATGTTGTTGTGGAAGAATACATCCGAAGAAGATCGGTAGCCAAATCATAAAAAATATACTTTGATAAAGTGTTTTAAATGGTTTAATTTTTTTCCAGTTCGTAGCCACTTTTATTCCTAACAACATAAAGAAAATTGGGATAAAAAAAGACACAATACCAATGCCTTGTAAGATGAAAGTTTCTCCCAATAAAGCGCCGAACTTACCAAAAATATTTTCAGCAGTTTCACTTTTATCCAATAAATCGGAGATTTGACTCTGGTCGATTAAACCATTAAAAAAATAAGATAAAAACGAAACAAACAACAATAATCCAAGTACTAAAAATATAATACCTACAATTGTTTTAATAATTTGTTTCTTAGGAGTTTTAGGTGTTTCTTGAGTATTTTTTATAGCCATTTTAAGGTTGAGTATAATTGAAGCAAAAGTAATAAATCTTTGAAAGACTAATCTAACGAAAAGTATTTTAATTTACTAAAAATCATTGCCAATTTTAAACATCAAGCTTATATTTTTTATATAAAATAATTTACTAATTCTGATAGAATATAAATAAAAAGCCACCTCAAATGAGGTGGCTTTCATTATTGTAAGCTTTTTAAAGAATTATTTTTTCTTTTTTGTAGCTGGTTTTACAACTTTAGTTTCAGTAACTGTAGCGTTTTTAGGTAAAACTTCAACGCGTCTGTTTCTTTGGTAACATTCTTCTGTTTCCTCAGTACATAATAATTGAGACTCTCCTAATCCACGAGCAGTTAAACGGTTAGCGTCAACTCCACCTCTTTCAGATAAAATCTTAACTAATGCTTTAGCACGTTTTAAAGATAAAGTTTTGTTGTAAGCCGCAGAACCTCTTTGGTCAGCATGTCCATCTAAGTAGAAGCTTTTAGCTTTTAAATCATCAGAATTTAAAATTTGAGCTGCTACACGTACATCATCATAAGAAGATGGAACGATTTTATCAGAGTTGTATTCGAATAAAATGTTAGATAAACGTTTTGCTACGTGAACTTCTGTCCATGGACATCCGTTATTTTCTTTTGGTCCTTTTTCTGTTGGACAAGCATCATCTTTATCTGGAATACCATCTCCATCTGTATCTGGACAACCTTGGAATTCAGCTAAACCATATTCGTTTGGACAAGCATCATCTTTATCTAAGATTCCGTCACCATCTGTATCTGGCCAAGGACATCCATTGTTTTCTACTGGACCAGCAACTTCTGGACAAGCATCATCTTTATCTGGAACTCCGTCACCATCTGTATCTGGACAACCTTGGAATTCAGCTAAACCATATTCGTTTGGACAAGCATCATCTTTATCAAAGATTCCGTCTCCATCTGTATCTGGACATCCGTTTGTTGCAGGATCACCTGTAGCAATACCCGGAGTATCTGGACATGCATCCTCATCATCTGGAATACCATCATTATCTCTATCTTGTTTTCCGAAACGGAAAGTAACTCCTACTGTATGTTGGAAGAAGTCAAAATAGTTGTTTCCTCCGTAAGCTGGTAACCAATTGTAGTCAGAAGCAACATTTAAACCAAAGTTTTTAGTAAACCAAAAATTAATACCTGCACCTAATGAAGCTGCAAAATGATTTTTTTCTAAATCTTCTGCTTCAGTTAACATTGTAAACTCCTCACCATTTCCATTACCGTAGTATGATTTTAATGGGAATTCTAATCCTGTGTAATCGTATCTGTGGTATCCAGCACCTACACGTAAATATGGATCAAACCAAGAATCTTCTTTTAAGATATAGCCATTAGCTAATTTATAACGTAAACCTAAACCTGCATTGATGAATAATTCATCTTTAACACGTAATCTGTTGTTGTCAACTTCACCTACAGAAGCAGTTAAATCAACATCAAAAGATCTGTTTAAGTTACGAATAATAGACAATTTAGATAAAGGAGGAACGATATCCCAGTTATCTGTTTTGAAATACTGGTTGAATGGACCAGTTGCCGAGTTGTGATCAACTGCGTGAGCACCAACTGTAATAGCCCAAGGATTCTTAGAATTCTGAGCGTCTACAAAAGAATTACCCGCTACGAATAATGCTACTGCAGATAATAATAGATTAAACTTTTTCATTATCAAATATTTAGCGTTTTAAATATATTAAATTTTATGTAATTTTTATACAATTATAAGACAAATTTAAGAATTCTTTATCATTCTATCCAAATCTCTTTTCAAATCTTTTCCTTTTATTGTATTTCTTTTATCAAAAAGTTTCTTCCCTTTTGCTAAATAAATCTTCAATTTTGCCAACCCTTTGTTGTTTATATACAGCGTTGTTGCTACAATTGTCAAACCTGTTTCTTTAGTTTTACGTTCTAATTTTCGCAATTCAGATTTTTGCAATAAAAGTTTTCTGTCTCTTCTTGTCTTATGATTAAAGTATGTTCCCCAATCATATTCATCTATAAACATATTAATGATATAGAGTTCACCATCCTTCATTTGACAAAAACTTTCTGTAATAGAAGCTTTTCCCATTCGGATAGATTTTATTTCAGTCCCAAATAATTGGATGCCGGCATCGTATGAATCTAATAGTTCATATTCAAACCTTGCACGTTTATTCTTTATCGTAACTTCTTTTTGCACTTTATTTTATTCCAATTAAAATTTGTAACTTTGCCGGAAGGTCAAACAAACATCATACCAAAAATTATGTTAAATGTTTCTAATTTATCGCTTCAATTCGGAAAGCGTGTTCTTTTCGACGAAGTTAATATAAAATTTACAAATGGCAACTGTTACGGGATAATTGGTGCCAATGGAGCAGGAAAATCAACTTTTTTAAAAATATTATCTGGTGAAATCGATCCTACTTCTGGACAAGTTAGTTTAGAAAAAGGGAAGCGTATGTCTGTCTTAGAGCAGAATCACTTTAAATACGACGAGTACACAGTATTGGATACTGTTTTACGTGGAAATAAAGTATTATACGATATTAAAGAACGTATGGATGCTTTATATGCAAAAGAAGATTTCTCTGAAGAAGATGGTATCAAAGCAGGAGAATTAGGCGTTGTCTATGAAGAAATGAATGGATGGAATGCTGAATCTGATGCAGCTACATTATTATCTAATGTAGGAATTGATTCTGATATGCATTATACGTTAATGGGAGATTTAGATAATAAAGCGAAAGTTCGTATTTTGATTGCGCAAGCTTTATTTGGAAATCCAGACGTGTTAATCTTAGATGAGCCTACCAACGAATTGGACGTTAATACAATTCAATGGTTAGAGGATTTCTTAGGTAATTTTGAAAACACAGTAATTGTAGTATCACACGACCGTCACTTCTTAGACGCGGTTTGTACACATATCTGTGATTTAGATTTCTCTAAATTAAATCTTTATTCTGGTAACTATACATTCTGGTACGAATCTTCTCAATTAGCGGCAAAACAACGTGCTCAACAAAACAAAAAAGCAGAGGAAAAGAAAAAGGAATTACAAGATTTCATTGCTCGTTTCTCTTCTAACGTTGCTAAAGCAAAACAAACAACTTCTCGTAAGAAAATGATCGAGAAATTAAATATTGAAGACATCAAACCATCTTCTCGTCGATACCCTGCAATTATTTGGGAACAATCACGCGAAGCTGGAGATCAAATCTTAGAAGTGAACGATTTATCTGCGTCTGTAGATGGAGAAGTTTTATTTAAAGATGCAAACATCAACCTGAAAAAAGGTGATAAAATTGGTGTTTTCTCTCGTAATTCGAAAGCTGTTTCTCAATTCTTCGAAATTCTATCAGGTAAAGTTCAACCAGATTCTGGTGATTTCTCTTGGGGTATTACAACAACACAAGCGTATTTACCATTAGATAATACAGATTTCTTCAAAGAAGATATCAACTTGGTTGATTGGTTACGTCAATATACTGATTCTGATGAAGAACGTCACGAAGAATTTATGCGTGGTTTCTTAGGTAAAATGTTATTCTCTGGAGACGAAGCATTGAAAAAATCTTCTGTTTTATCTGGAGGTGAAAAAATGCGTTGTATGTTCTCTCGCATGATGTTATTACGTGCAAACGTATTATTATTAGACGAACCAACAGGTCACTTAGACTTAGAATCGATTACAGCATTAAATAATTCTTTGGTTAATTTCAAAGGAACAATTTTAATGGGCTCTCATGACCACGAATTGATTCAAACAACATGTAATCGTATTATCGAGTTGACGCCAAACGGAATCATCGATCGTTATATGACATATGATGAATTCTTAGACGATCCTAAGGTAAAAGAATTAAAAGCAAAATATTACGTTTAAGATTTCTTACACAATATTTCTCAAATCCAGAAGGTTCTACTTTCTGGATTTTTTTATTCTTATTCAATTGATTTTACAATTTATAATTCAATAGAACAACCTTTTCAGTACCTATTATTTATTCATAGATAATATGAACTATACAATTCCTTGCTATACATTCATTAAATTTTCTAAATAAATTATTAACAAAAAAAAATCCAGCCTTAAAAAAAGCTGGATTTATTTTTTGTATTATTTGTCCCGTCCTGAAATAGCGATACAAAAAAGAAATCGTTATTATGGAAGAAAGAAGCAATTATGTCAAAC
>NZ_JACALO010000028.1:0-41983 GCF_030328185.1 Empedobacter sp. 225-1
CATTCAACTTAAAAGACATACTGTAATCGCGCTGAGTACGTTTGACATAATTGCTTCTTTCTTCCATAATAACGATTATTTTTTTTGTGTCGCTATTTCAGGACGGGACAAAATAAACTAAAAAGGTTTACTCAAAATTTTGAATAGACCTTTTTTTATTCCTTAATATTTATTTTACAATTCTTCTGCTAATAATTGATCTCCTTTTTTTTGAACACTTTTATATGCTCTATAACAAACATATAATATAAACAATACAAAAATAAACGCTAATGGCGCTAATACAATTGCTGTAATACTTAATACAATAGAACTAAAAGTTTCACCTGTATTAACCAAAAAATTACCAGCACCAGCAGTTGTAGTAGTTGAAACTGCTCGTGCAGCAGCAGTAGTTCCGCTAATCGCTGCCGCAGTTCCACCACCAGCTATAATTGCTAAAGCCCAAGTTGCTACCTCATTCATTTCTGGTAACGTTATGCCAACCGCGATCGTTCCTGCAATCCCTGCCAAAGGTACCGCTACGGTATCTAAAAGATTATCAATAATTGGAATATAATAAGCCCCAATTTCAACCAACATCGCTACACCAAGCGTAATCAACGCTGGTGTACTTCCTATCCACATCCAACTATCATCAAGATTAATAAAACTTCCGCCAAATTTCACCACTAAACTTAAAACAAATAATGGTAAAAAAATCCTAAAACCAGCTGCAGCAGCCAATCCAATTCCGAGAAATAAAGAGAAAACAGTAGTCATTGATAATAAATCATTCATAGTATAGTATTTTATATAGTTCTGATTTAATAAATATAACAATAAAAAAGATAAAGTTTTTATTTTTTTTCTTTCCTTTGCATTCGATTAAGAAAAACCAAGTGCTACAAAGTACTTTTATTTTGTAATTAAGTCTAAATGTTTGAAGTACATCTAAATAATCGATTAATAACTCAACCTATATTGAAGTGGATTGATCATTATTTCTTTTCACAAAATCAATCAACCAAAACTTTTTCACGACACCCTTTAATATTTTGCAAGAATCCATTTCTTTTTATTTTAATTTCTAATAAGAAAATTTTATCTTTAAGGAAATTTTATGAGAACTCTTGCAATGGAAATATCAAACGAAATAAAAAATAATAATAAAACAAAAATGCTGGTAATAGGAATTGCAGGAGGTACAGGATCGGGAAAAACGACCGTTGTAAACAATATTTTGAGAGATCTTAACGCTGAAAGTGTCATCGTTATTTCTCAAGATAATTATTATAAAGATCATCCTGAATTATCATTTGATGAACGTTCTAAAATAAATTTTGATCATCCAAGATCTATTGATTTTGAATTGTTAAAAGAACATGTTGCTTTACTTAAAAATGGAGTTTCAATCGAGCAACCTGTTTATTCGTTCATTACGCATAGTCGCAAAGAGGAAACAATATTGACACATCCTCAGTCTGTTATTATCGTAGAAGGAATTTTGGTACTTACAGATCCAGAATTACGCGATTTGTTTGATGTAAAAATCTTTGTTCACGCAGATTCTGACGAAAGATTAATTCGCCGTGTACGCCGTGACATACAAGAACGCGGTCGAGATTTGGATGAAGTTTTAACGCGTTATCAAAAAACACTGAAACCAATGCATCAACAATTTATCGAACCTTCTAAAAACTATGCAGACATTATTATTCCAAATATGAAAAAGAAAAATTCTGTCGCAGTAAAAGTTTTATCAACTGTAATTAAAGAAAAACTTAACTCAAAAACTGCTGTATAATGAAAGAAAAATCGGAAGAAATCTTTGACGAAGAGCTAATACCAGAAGTGCCGAAAAGAAAAATTAAAGATACTTTTGTCTTCAAATTTGTTTGGAATCGTTACTTTATATTAACGGTATCGTTTGCTATTTGGATGATTTTTTTCGATCAAAACTCTTTTTTCGTACATCGCGAGTTAGATAAACAAATCAAATTATTAGAGGTTGATGAACAATATTATCAAGAACATTTGGATAAAGAAACAGAGAAATTAAATCAATTAAATAGTAATCCTGCTGAAATAGAACGCATCGCAAGAGAAAAACATTTCTTGAAAAAAGATGATGAAGATATTTTTATCATTCAGCAAGAGAAAATTGAGAAGCCACAAAATAAAGAAAATGAATAAATTATTTCAAGATTTCGATACGATTTCTGAAAAAGAATGGAAAAATAAAGTTCAAGTAGAACTGAAAGGATTAGAATATAATGAAACGTTGGTTTGGGGAACAAATGACCAAATTAACGTTAAACCATTGTATACAAAAGATGATGTTGATTATTCAACTATTCAACCTTTACCAAAATCTTCTAAAGATTGGAAAATAATTTCAAAATATACGGGAAATAAAAATCAAGATTATAGCTTTTTATATGGTTATTTGATCAATCAAAAAGAAGCAAATTCTACGTTAGATCTTCCTAATTACTTGGATTTATTTATTCAGTATGATGGCTCATCAGCTTTAAAATCTCTTGAAAAACTTCCGAATTTAAAATATTTGGATATAGATCCTTATGGTTATTTGGCTCAAAATGGCTTGTGGCAAAATGATTCTGAGAATGCAACAAAAGAATTGATAAAAGAAGCTTTAGCTTTAGAAAATTTCGAAAAAGTAATTTCAATTCAAGGAGATATTTATCAAAATGCAGGAGCAAATCATGTACAACAAATTGCGATTACACTTGCACATGCTGTCGAATATTTAGAGAACTTTGGTGCTGATGTTGCTGATAAAATCTATTTTAAATTTGCTGTAGGAAGCAATTATTTCTTCGAAGTGGCAAAATTAAGAGCGTTCCGTTTTTTGTGGAAAATGATTTTAGAACAATACAATAAAGAAAGTGAAGCCTTTGTTTTCACCTCAACTTCTGATCGTAATAAATCTAAATTAGATATTTACAACAATGTTATTCGTTCTACTGTAGAAGCTTCTTCTGCTATTTTTGGTTCGAGTGATGCTGTTTTTGTAGGTGCTTATGATGAATTAAATAACGAATCTGATTTTGGGTTAGAATTAGCAGCAAAACAACAATTGTTATTGCAAAAAGAATCCTATTTAAATCAATTTGCTGACCCTGCTGCAGGTTCTTTTTATATTGAAACCTTAACAAACCAAATGGCAGAAAATGCATTAGAATTATTCAAAACAATTCAAACTGCAGGTGGATTTATTAAAGCCTTACAAAGCGAAACCATTCAAGATTTTATTTATACAAGTGCGAAAAAAGAACAAAAAGATTTTGATGAACAGATTATCAAATTGATTGGTGTAAATAAGTTTAGAAACCCTTCTGATGTCATTGAAAAAATGCCAAAAGAAAAAATAGTTAAACCAGCTCTTTTTATTCCTATTGTACCAACTCGTTTAGCAGAAAAAGAAGAAAATAAATAAATTTCGCAAATGAAATTGACAAGCAATTTCATTCCGAACAAAATAATAATAAGACTTCAGTATCCTTGTGTTACTGAAGTCTTGTTTTTGATAAAACATTAGCTTATTTCTAAAAAAATCGTTTTGAATCAAAATATTTTAACACAAGAATTTCAAGATTATTTAAAAATAATCAAGCAAGAAGATTTCAAATCTATTAGTTTAAAAAAATCGTTATTTGATGGTATTTCTTCGGCAGAAATTGCACAACAATTAAAAGGAATTCAAGTAGCAAAACATAAATTCCCAACACTTTATTCGACAAAAAACATTTATTTTCCGCCATCTATCAATTTAGAACAAGCAAGCTCTGAAGCTGCTGCAAATTATAAATCGAGTTTGGTTAAAGGAAAAACATTAATCGATTTGACCGCGGGTTTTGGAATTGACACCATGGCTTTTGCTAAAAATTTCGAAAAAGTATATCATATCGAACAAAATCCAGAATTAAGTGAAATTGTACAACATAATGCACAAATTTTAGCTCCAAATTTAGAAACATACACTGGTACTTTTCAATCATTTTTTGAAACCAATCCTGAATCTAAGTTTGATGTTATTTATCTTGATCCAGCCCGAAGAAATTCGAGTGGAAGAAAATTTATTTTAGAAGATTTAGAGCCAAATATTTTAGAATGGATGCCAACTTTTTTCGAGAAATCTAATAAAATCATCATCAAGCTTTCTCCATTATTGGACATCACTTCTACCCTACAGCAAATTGATTCCATTTCAGAAATACATATCGTTGCTTTAAAAAATGAAGTGAAAGATTTTCTACTGATTATTGATAAAAATTGCTCCACTAAAAACCCTTTGATTAAAGCAATTAATTTAGAAAGTAATCAACCTGAATTTTCATTCAACTTTGAAGACGAATACAATTCTAATGCAAATTTTGGAACAGTACAACAGTATATTTACGAACCAAATGTTGCTATTCTAAAAACGGGCGCTTTCAAATTATTGTGCGAAAAATTTAATTTGTATAAATTACATCAAAACACCCATTTATATACGTCGAATGAACTTTTGAACGAATTTCCTGGAAAAATATATTCAGTGGAAAAACACATCAATCATCCTAAAAAAGAAATTTTAAAATCTAAAGCTAATCTTTTGGTAAAAAACTATAACCAAGCAATAGATGTTGTCAAAAAGAAATTTAAAATAACAGATGGTGGTGAAACAACATTAATTTTTACACAAAGTATATATGGTTTTCATATTCTAAAAACTTCGCGTGTTTAGTTGGGTTTCGAGAAAAGTTGTGCTAATTTTATACAACAATTTTACAACCCTATAATTTTGCATTTGAAACTTAAGAATAAAATCGAAAACTTTATATATGGAGAAGCGCTTTCTGATGGTTTAAAAACCTCTTTGGCGATTGTCATACCTCCTATTGTCGCAAGTTTTTTTGGCGATTTGTATGCTGGTGTTACCATAAGTCTTGGCGCAGTTTTAGCGCACATGACAGACACTCCTGGTCCATTCAAAGAACGTCGAAACTTGATGTGGCTTTCCGTTTTATTAATTTTTATTGTTTCATATTTAACAAAAACGATTAATAATTTTCCAATTTTATTAGGAATTTGTTTAACGATTATCGTATTCTTTTCTAATATTTTAACCGTTTGGGGACAACGACTAAGTGCACTCGGAATGGTCATCATGATGTCGATGGTGATGAATATGAACGACTTGAGACAAGAATTAACTCCATTACATACAGCCTTATACGTTACTGCTGGTGCGGCATGGTACACTATTTTTAGTTTAGCGATTAGTACATTTCGTCCCTACAGAATGGCGCAACAAAATCTTGCTGATGCCATGATTCATATTTCGGAATACATCCGAATTAAAGCTTCTATGTTTGATAAAGATTCTAATTATGATGACATTGTCCAAAAACTTATTGACGAACATGTTGTCATTAATGAAAAGCAAAATTTGGTCAGAGACTTAGTTTTTACCAATAAAAAATTGGTAAAAGACCAAACACCAATCGGACGATCGATTGTTTTTATGTTCTCAGATTTAATGGATATTTTCGAAAATATTACTGCAACTCAATACGATTATGTCAAAATTAGGGAAGTATATGGCGATACAAAGGCGATGCGCAAAATTTATAATATGATGAATAAATTAGCGCACGAACTAAAAATGATTGCTTATCATATCAATTCGAACAAACGTCCCAAAAAACCTTCTTTTGATTTTGATGCTGAATTAAAAAAGATTGATGACGCAATAAAAGAATTGTATGCTGAAGGCAAAAAACCTATCGTTTTATCCAAAATTTATATCAATCTAAAACAAGTTGTTTATAAAATAGAATTTATTCATAAATTCTTTTACGATGATTCTTTTACCGAAAAAAAGAAAAATCCGTTGGATCATGCAGAGCATTTTCAACCAACAGTCGATTATTCGTTCGGAAAAATAAAAGATCATCTCAACCTAAAATCTTCTATTTTCAGACATGCTATTCGTTCCTCTATTGTCATGCTTTTAGCATATTGTATAACATTTATTATTCCCATGACCTATCACAGTTATTGGCTATTAATGACTGTTCTTGTTATCTTAAAACCTGGTTTTAGCGTGACAAAAAAGAGAAACTTACAGCGTTTAAAAGGAACTATTTTTGGTGGATTAATCGGAATTTTAATCCTACTTATTTTTCCACAACTATCTGTACGATTTGTATTGATGTTATTCTTTATGTTAATGGCGTATACATTCATACGTCACAAATATGCTGTTGGCACCTTTTATTTAACAGCTTACATCTTGATTTCGTTTAGTTTTTATTCGCAAAAAGATTCACTTTATATCATACAAGAACGAACAATAGATACATTAGTTGGTGGTTTAATGGCCTTTATTTCATGCTACATTATTTTACCTTCTTGGGAAAAAAATAACATGAATGAATATATTCAAAAAGCGTTAATTGCTAATTACGAATTTGTTTTTCTTATTTTTAAAAAATTAGCTGATAATGACGTTACCACAACAGATTATAAATTAGCGCGTAAAGACGTGTTTATTGCAATGGCAAATATCAATTCAGTTTTTCAACGTGTCATTTCAGAACCAAAAGATAAACAAGAAAATGCAGATGATTTGAATAAATTTACCATTTTCAATCAATCATTTGTATCCTATTCACTTGGATTAGTGAAAATTCTAAAGAAAAACAACTCGGTTATTTTAACTTCCGAACACATACGATTAATGAAAAAAATATTGCAATTATTACTTCAAAATATTCGACTTTATGGTGAATATGAAACCGAAAATTTACCCAAAACAATCGAGTTTAAAGAAAAAACAATTGCATATACTGAAATCGAAACGGAGGCTTTACAAAATGACTCTGAGTTGATTGAAGATTTACTTGAGTATTTGTACGAAATCTCTTACGATTTCACGAAAGTTGGACATGTTTTTGTAAAAGAAAAACCGTTAAAAGAATAAATATAATTTAACTATTCAAAATCTAAAATCATACGTTATAACTACCTTTTTTGGTTCAATAAAAAATAATTTTAAAAAAAACATACTAAAACATTATTAATCACTATATTTAAAGAGTAAAGGTTGGTATATGAAAAAAATAGTTTATTTCGCGATAGGAAGCTTGTTTATAATGCAATCTTGTGAGCAAAAGAAAGAAGCTCCAAAAGAATTAGCTGTTAATACAACAACTACGTACGAGAGTGCCTTAGATGTTCCTGTGAGTAAAGTTGGTGTGGTAATTAATATTGATACTGTTGGATTTTTTAATCATAATTCTCAAGAATTAAACCATAATATCGATTCAAAATCAATCCAAAATCAATTGATACAATTAAATTCGAAAGTTGACATCATTAAAATAATTCGTGAAAAAGCAATCAAAATTTTAGACGATCATCAATATGATTATCAAATAATTGATAAATTTGACAATAAAAACGTACCAAACGAATTAATTACACAAGAAAATGTTCATTTAGTTAAATTTGATAACTTGAAAAATTTAATATCTCAAGATGATTTAGTCGTTATCAATGTAAAATCTGGTTTGGATTTTGATCCCGAAAACAAACTAAAATACATTGCTAAAACCTATGTTTATATCAATATTTTAGACTTAAAAAACAATTCGTTAAAATATAGCGAAACAATTGGAGGAACAAAATACATTGAGGAGACAATCAAGCAAGGATCAATAGATTATTTAGAGAAAATGATGAAAGAATCGTTAAACGAGACCTTAAATATAATTGATAATAAATATTAAATACATTGAACTATGCGCCAATTATGTTGGCAATTATTGGAAGTCCTGAACCTTTAAAAAGTTTCAGGATTTTTATTTTTAATCATATTCTAATACTAGTTTTTATTCATGGTATATTTTTTGTTAATTTTATGCCAAAATTGAGCAATGCCTATCCATCGATATTATAGTTATTTCGTTCTTATCTCTTCATTTTCTTTTGGTCAACAACTAATTGACCCTCAACTAAAACTACCTGTTGAAAAAGCAATTGAATCAAGTTACAATTTAAAAAATAAACAACTCGAAGTTGATAAAAACAACTCTAAATATGATGAAATAAAAGGTAAACAAAAACCAAGTTTGTCTGCAATTGCTTTGGGAAGTTATTTAAATTCGAACGGAACAATTGATATTCCTACAAAATCTATTGATCTTATTTCGACCGAATTATTTGCAGGAAATCAAAGATTTAATACCTCAACTGGATTATTTACAATTGGTATAAATGCATCTCAAGTCATTTTTTCAGGATTGCAAATACCAAATGCTTTAAACGCTATTCAAGAAAAAAGCGTAGCTTTAGATTACTTAAAAGATGCAGAAAAAGATGTCATAACAAAGGACATTTTACAAACTTATGATCAATTGATGTTGATACAAAAAGTAGAAGAATTGATTTCAAATTCTGCAAAACGTTTAGATAAAGAACATCTTAAAGTTCAGAAAGCAATTCAAAACGGTTTGGCAATACCATATGATCGTGAAAAAATAAAATTAGCATTGCTCGAGTTAGAGGCTCGACAAGTTGAAGTAAATGGAAGCCGACAATTACTTTACAAGAAATTAGAAACATTAACACATTTATCGATAGAAGATTTACAACAAATAGAGTATGAACTTACTCCTATTCATATAATTTCGGCTGAGTATACATTAGAAAATAAAAAGGAGTTGAAAGCGCTTGAACATTCAATAAAAGCATACGAATTTTTGTACAAGAAAGAAAAAGGTTCTCACCTTCCGCAAGTTTTCGCTTTCGCAAATACCAATTACACTTCTATTTTTGGAAGTCGTTTCAAGTTAAAAGATGTCGATTTATTAGGCGATGTCAATCTAAAAATGAACCAATTTACGTTATTCCCAAATATTTTGATTGGAATTGGTGCAAAATGGGAATTATTAGATGGTGGTCAACATAAAAATAGATTATTGCAAGCAAAAACAGATATCTTAATTAATGAAAATAAATTGAAAGATTCGCAAGAAAAATTAAATCTCTTGTTAAGTAAAAATAAGATTGATTACGAAACTTCTTCCGAAAAATTAAAAGTAAACCATCAACAAAATACCATTGCAACAAATAATTTAGAAATTGCTTCAAGACGATTTCAAGAAGGATTAATTGATGTAACAGAACGTTTGGCAGCAGAAAATGATTTTTATAAAGCAAATCTTGGTTACTATTCTCAAATTATAGATCAACGATCTAAAACCTATGAATTACTACAAACTTCTGGTGAATTATTTAATCAAATCTCAAATTAAAATCATGAAAAATACCTTATACTATATATTTGCATTAAGCGGACTAATACTTTTTTCGAATTGCACATCTACTGATAAAGAAAATAAATCAACCGAAGAAACTGTTTTTCAAGGAAAAATTGAACGTGATCAAATTACAGTTGTCACAAAAATACCAGGTAAAATAGATCAAATATTGGTTCACGAAGGCGATGAAGTAAAAAAAGGACAAACACTTTTTGTTTTACAATTACCAGAAGTTGATGCCAAAAAAAGTCAAGCCGAAGGTGCTGTAAATTCAGCTGAAGCGCAATATGAAATGGCAAAAAAAGGTGCGACAGATAATCAATTGAAACAATTACGTGCAAAAGTTGCTGGCTTGAAAGAGCAATTAGATTATGCTGAAAAATCGAATCATCGACTAAAAAATATGCTTCGTGATAGTCTTGTACCGCAACAAAGTTACGATGAAGTTTATGCAAAATATCAAGGTGCAAAAAATCAATATTTAGCCGCAAAAGCCGAATTAGCTGATGCCGAAAATGGAGCTCGTGTTGAGCAACAACAAATGGCTTTGGGACAAAAAGAACGTGCATTAGGTGCTTTGCAAGAGATTGATGTTGCAGAAGCAGAAAGATACATCAAAGCGCCACAAAATATGACAATCGAAACAATTAATCTAAAAGTAGGAGAATTAGCATTGGCTGGTTATGCTATAGCGAACGGAATTCTGGAAGAAACTACATTTTTTAGATTTACCATTCCTGAAAATAAAATTAGTCAACTTCAGAAAAATCAAATTGTCAAATTAAAGATTCCTTATAAAAATAATTTAGAACTCAAAGGTAAAATTGTTTCGATAAAAGCGCTGAATTCCTATGCAAACATCTCGACTGCTTATCCAGATATTGATCAGCAACAATCCCTATATGAAGTAAAAGTAGTTCCTGTTGATAACAAACAAGCTGCTCAACTCTTGACAAAAGCAACTGTTATTTTGGATCTTAACACTAAATAAATTCTAATGAAAACAATTTTTCATTTAATTATACGAGAGTTCAAACTTTTCTTCAAGAATCCTGTTTTACCCATTTTATTCTTGGGTGCGCCTATCATGTATGGTGTTTTGATTGGAAATGTCTATAAAAAAGGAAATGTAACCGATTTGCCAATTATTGTCGTTGATGAAGATCGCACAACAACAAGTCAAAAAATTATTCAAATGTTAGATGAAAATGAATCGGTTCACGTAGCCGAAATTTTAGCATCTACATTCGACTCTAAAAATAAAGCATTAGCAATCGGAGCAGAAATAGTCGTTGTGATTCCTCGCAATTTTCAATCCGATGTACAACAAAAGAAATTGCCCGAAATTACATATTTCGTAAATGGATCAAATACTTTAACATCCAACACAGCTGCTATTGCTGTAACAACAGTATTATCTACTATGAAAGCTGGAATTTCAATTGAAACAGCTCGAAAACAAGGCGTACCAGAATATATAGCGACTCAAAGTTACGAACCATTCAAATCAACTATGATTCGACAAAATATACGCAGTGGAAACTACTTATATTTTATGCTTCCTGGTGTATTACTAACTGTATTGCAACAAGTTTTATTATTAGGATTAGCGCTTTCTTTTGCATCAGAATTTGAAAATAAAACATTCAACACCTTAATTTCAAAATCATCCAATCCATTTACACTATTATTTACCAAAACATTTCCATATCTAATCATGTCGATTTTCATTTTCATACTATACTATTGCTTTGGAATGTTTTATGACATGAAATTAGAAACAGAATTTTGGCCTTTCTTCTCTTCTACTCTTGCCTTTATTTTAGCTGTTTGTTTTATGGGATTTTTAGTCAGCATCTTACTTCCAAACCAACTAAAAGCTACAGAAGTCTTGATGGTCGTGGCTACTCCAAGTTTCATTTTAAGTGGATTTACTTGGCCATTGAGTCACATGCCAAAATGGATACAAACAATTGCAGATGCCATTCCATTAACGCATTATCTCAAAATATTTCGTATTCTTTTTATCGAAAAAGGAGATCCAAGGTTAATTCAACCACATTTAAATAATCTAATTATTATAGGAAGTATTTGCTTTGTCTTATCTTTGGCTCTCTTAATCGTTAAAATAAGAAAAGCTAAACAGTCGATCAAGCAAATCGAAACAGAAAAAGATTTAGTTTCTTTTTTAACTCACAAAACAGATAATAAACCATGAATTTTCTTACAGTTGAAAATCTAACCAAATCATACGGAATCCGAACACTATTTAAAGATGTTAATTTTCATGTCAACGAAGGAGACCAAATCGCATTCGTAGCCAAAAATGGAAGTGGAAAATCTACTTTACTTAAAATTTTAGCTGGATTAGAAACAGCCGATTCTGGTGAAGTTCGCCCAAACAAAGGGGTCAAAATTTTAATGTTAGACCAAAGTGATGATTTCGACGAAAATTTAAAAGGTGAAGAATATATTTTTAATCATTCGAATGAAGTATTAGATGTTGTTCGTCAATATGAAAACATGATTGAGAATGACCCAACAAATCCAGAATTAGTTGATTTAATGGGAAAAATGGATGTCTTAGATGCATGGAAAGTCGAACCGACAATCAAAGAAATTTTATCAAAATTGAAGATTGATTTCTTGGGTCAAAAAATTGGAAAGCTTTCTGGTGGTCAACGTAAACGTATTTCTTTAGCAAAGTTTTTGATTGATTTGAGTTTCGAAACAGGATATGTTCTTCTAATTTTAGATGAGCCTACCAACCACTTGGATATCGAAATGGTAGAATGGTTAGAATATTTCTTAAACAAAGAAAACAAAACCTTGATTCTTGTTACACACGACCGTTATTTCTTAGATGCTATATGTACCAAAATTTTAGAAATGGAGGACAAAACATTGTATGTACATTCAGGAAATTACGAAACTTATATTACAAACAAAGCATTGCGTATCGAAAATCAGAACGCAACAATTGATAAAGCAAAAAATCTTTACCGCAAAGAAATTGAATGGATGCGTCGTCAGCCACAAGCGCGAACAACAAAATCTAAATCTCGTATTGATGCTTTTTATGATACAGAAAAAGTTGCCAAACATAAAATTGTCGATCAAAAAGTAAAATTAGAGATGGTCATGACACGCTTAGGTCAAAAAATCATCGAGATGGAACATGTTTCGAAAGCATTTGGTCAAAAGAAAATTTTAGATGATTTCTCGTATATTTTTGCACGTGGTGGAAAAATCGGCTTAGTCGGTAAAAATGGTGTTGGTAAAACTACTTTCTTGAAAATGCTTGAAGGAATTGAACCTGCTGATAGTGGCGTTATTGAACGTGGTGATACATTAAATATTGGACATTTTAAACAAGACGGAATCGACTTTAAACAAGATGAGCGTGTTATAGAATTTGTAAAAGATATTGCAGATTTCTTTCCTCTTGCAAATGGAAAGGAAATGCGTGCTGAACAATTCTTAGAAATGTTTTTATTTACGCCAGAACAACAACATACTCATATTTCTAAATTAAGTGGAGGAGAGAAAAAACGCCTTCAATTACTGGCTATTCTGTACAAAAATCCAAACTTCTTGATTTTGGATGAGCCTACAAATGATTTGGATTTACCGACATTAACTGTTTTAGAAAGTTTCTTAGAAGATTACCAAGGTTGTTTATTAGTCGTTTCCCATGACCGTTATTTTATGGATAAAGTGGTTGATGAATTAATGATTTTTGAAGGAGAAGGAAAGGTTTCTCGTTATATGGGAACATACACTGAATACCATATCGAGAATAAAAATAAACCTGAAATTGACGATAATAAAAGTGAAAAAGTAATCGCAACTCAAGATAAAATTGAATCTAAAGAAAAGATCAAAGAAACAAAACCTCGAAAGTTATCGTTCAAAGAACAACGAGAATTAGAAGAAATTAATAAATCTTTACCAATTCTTGAGGTTAAAAAGGAAGAATTAACAAATTTACTTTCAGATCCTAATTTAAGCTACGATAAAATTGCTACAATTGGAGATGAACTACAAAAAATTGTGGACGAAATTGAAGAAAAAGAATTTCGTTGGTTAGAATTAAGCGAATAAAAAAAGGAACTTTAAGTTCCTTTTTTTATTTTTCATATTTTATTTACTTTGTTTTTTTATAAAATCATTAATGGTAACATTTAAACGTTTGTTACGAATATCTTTTTCAAAACGAATTGGTTCAGCAGCTCTTTCAGCACAATCTTTCATTCCACAGTTCTCACACGTTACCGCCACTTCTTTTACTGGAATAGAAGGATCGTTCATAAATTTAATTTTACGTTGAGCCGATTTATATAAAACACCTATCGTTACACTTCGTAAATAACTTGGATTAAATGGATCTTTTGTCGCTGAAGAAATTACATAATATTTTTGATTATTATTGAATGGATACAACGAAATCTGAGCAGAAATTGTATGCTGATCTTCTGGATTATTTTCTAATTCTTTCAACACATTCAACGAAACCCAACGTCGACAATAATGTTCATCTGTTTCATTTGCTTGAGGCGATTGTTGTTGATTAAGATGTAATTCTTTGGTTAATTTAAACGAATTAGAACCCGCTTTAGTTGATAATCGCAAAAAGAATAAATCGCGAATATTGAAATGCTTCGGTAATAAATTAGTCATTCGTTGATATACAGTTTCTGGTGATTCGGTATATTTTCCTAAAATTTCTTGAAATTTAGACAAATCATGGTGCTCCACAGCAAATAGATCTTTCATATCCGCCAACAGTTTATCTTCAGGTAACAATAACGCTCCCGCAAAATAAGAAGCATAAAAATTATTCAACAATTGATCAAAATTGTCAAAACTAGCCCAAGAAAAAGTATACAAACGCTCCTTTAAATCTAAATAATTATACCCTAATTCTTTTGCTAAAATAAATCGTTTCTGATCGTTATCCGAAATCGAATTGATATACAATAATTTTTTATCCTTGATATAAATCGAACGGAGTTTAGCTAAATCTTTTCCTTCAAGATGGTCAAAATCTTCATAAACAATTGTATAATTAAACTCTTCTTTTAGAATTTCTTCCATGGTATCATTCGATACAAAACCATCATAATCAACTAAATATTCTTGTAAAAAACTTTTTGCAGCTTTTTCTATATCTGGAAAATAATTGTCGTTTGCTTCCTGAAAAGAACGCAAAGAAGCTAAGAAAAAACTTTCTCGTGTCAAATTATAATTATTCCCTATTTCGATCAAGGTTGATATAAATGCATTCACCTTCATAGGTGCATTCGAAATGATCTCAATTAAGTCTCTTTCTTCTATACCAAACAACTCTAATGGTATTTCTTGTAACAAATTAGATTGTAAAATTTCAGCAACTGGCGCTAAATTTTTATCTAATTTTAATGAAACTATCTCATCGTAAGGTATTTCCAAAGCCTCTGCAAGCAATACTATTTTATCAGTTTTCGGATATTTTTTACCTTTTTCGATCTCATTTAAATAAGATTTTGAAAGCCCTGTTAACTTAGATAACTTAAACAATGACAAATCTTTAGCAGTTCTAACTTGCTTTAATTTTAATCCAAAAATTAATTTAATGTATTCTTCTTGCATAATTTTCTCAAAAATATTTGGTAAATGTAAACGAATTTTTATAATTTAGCGAACGTTCGCTGGAAGTAAAATTCCGCTCGAATGACCAAAACCAAAATTACAACAAAAACACAAAAAATGGATACTATTACAAGTGAATTAAAATTATCGCACAAAGTGCTGGATAGTTATCCAGACATTTTGACAAATGAAGCTGTTACATTTTTGACAGCTTTACACAAAAAATTTAACGATAGACGATTAGAACTATTGGCTGAAAGAAGCGAAAGACAAATCTTTTTTGATTTAGGAAATTTCCCATCTTTTCTTTCAGAAACAAAGGATATCAGAAATAGCGATTGGACAGCCGCTCCTATTCCTGAAGATTTACAAGATCGTCGCGTTGAAATAACTGGTCCGGTTGACCGTAAAATGGTAATTAACGCCTTAAATTCTGATGCTAAAACCTTTATGGCTGATTTTGAAGATAGTAATTCTCCTACATGGGATAATAACCTTCAAGGACAACAAAATTTAAAAGATGCAATAAATGGTACAATTTCTTTCGAATCGAAAGGAAAAATGTATCAGTTAAATAATAAAACGGCAGTTTTAATGGTTCGTCCAAGAGGACTGCACCTTAATGAGAAACATGTTGTAATCAACAAGCAAGAAATATCAGGCTCACTATTTGACTTTGGTTTATATTTTTTCCATAATGCACACACGTTACTTTCCAAGCAAAGTGGGCCTTATTTCTATCTTCCTAAATTAGAACATCATGCTGAAGCCGCATGGTGGAATGATGTTTTTGTATTTGCACAAGATTATTTAGGATTAAAACAAGGAACAGTTAAAGCAACTGTATTAATTGAAACGATTACAGCAGCATTTCAGTTAGATGAAATTATTTATGCGTTAAAAGATCATATCGCAGGACTAAATTGTGGTCGTTGGGATTATATTTTTTCTTATATCAAAAAATTCAAAAAACATCCAAACTTTATTGTTCCAGATCGATCGCAAGTTACCATGACTTCTCCTTTTATGGCTGCTTACTCGCAGGCTGTAATTCAACGTTGTCATAAACGAAATATACATGCAATTGGAGGGATGGCTGCTCAAATTCCGATTAAAAATAATGAGGAAGCAAATCAAGCAGCATTCGATAAAGTAAAAAATGATAAACTGCGAGAGGTTAAAAATGGTCATGATGGAACATGGGTTGCACATCCTGCATTAGTAGAAATTGCACGAAATGTTTTTGATGAATATATGCCTCAAGCAAACCAGATTGATAACAAACGTGAAGACGTTTTAACTACTGCCGAAGCATTGTTAGAACTTCCTAAAGGAACAGTTACTGAACAAGGTATTAGAGAAAATATCAATGTTGGCATTTTATACCTTGAGAGTTGGTTAGCTGGTCGTGGAGCGGCTGCATTATACAACCTAATGGAAGATGCTGCGACTGCAGAAATATCACGTACACAGGTTTGGCAATGGTTACGTCAACACATCACGTTAGAAGACGGATGCGAATTTAATTGTGATAAATATAAAAAATTAAGAGCCGAAGAGGTTCAAAAAATAAAAGAATTAGTTGGAGAAGAAAACTACAAAAACGGAAAATATGAATTAGCAATTCAGATTTTTGACGAATTAGTTTTATCTCACAAGTTTACAGAATTTTTAACATTAGAAGCCTATAAGTATATCTAAAAGCACACTATAACCCAAGAAACACACAACACACATACACACACAAACAAAACACAAAAACACAATTATGAGCAATCAAGAAAGAATTCAGAAAATTCAGCAAGATTGGGCTACCAATCCACGTTGGAAAGACGTTACTCGTCCTTATACGGCAGAAGATGTTATTCGCCTGAGAGGTTCTTTGGACATCGATTACACTTTAGCAACTATGGGAGCTAAAAAGCTATGGGAAGGTTTAAACACTAAACCGTTTATGGCTGGACTTGGCGCTTTGAACGGTAATCAGGCAATACAGGAAGTTCAAGCTGGCTTAGATGCAATTTATCTATCAGGATGGCAAGTAGCAGCAGATGCAAATCTTTCTGCTGAAATGTATCCAGATCAATCGCTTTATCCAGCTAATTCTGTACCGATGGTTGTAAAACGTATCAACAATGCTTTACGTCGTCGCGATGAAATTCAGTCCGTAACCGAACAAGGAAACATTGATTATATGGTTCCAATTGTTGCAGATGCAGAAGCTGGTTTTGGTGGAAATTTAAATGCTTACGAATTAATGAAGCAAATGATTGAAGCTGGAGCAGCAGGCGTACATTTTGAAGATCAATTGTCTTCTGCAAAGAAATGTGGGCATTTGGGCGGAAAAGTTTTAGTTCCTACCCAAGAAGCAATTAACAAATTAGTTGCTGCACGTTTAGCAGCTGATGTTTGCGGAACGCCAACTTTATTAGTTGCAAGAACAGATGCGGAAGCAGCTAATTTAATTACATCTGACATTGACGAAAGAGATCAACGTTTTATACTTACAGGAAGTCGAACTTCTGAAGGATTTTATAAAGTAAAAAATGGTTTAGAACAAGGAATTGATCGCGGATTAAGTTATGCAGCATACGCTGATTTGATTTGGATGGAAACATCAAATCCAGATTTGGGAATGGCAAGAGAATTTGCTCAAGCAATTCGAGAAAAATATCCTAATCAATTATTAGCTTACAACTGTTCGCCATCATTCAACTGGGCTAAACATTTGACAGAAGCTCAAATGGAGACGTTCCGTGAAGATTTAGCTGAAATGGGATATAAATTCCAATTCATCACATTAGCAGGATTCCATGCCATGAACACATCAATGTTCGAACTTTCAAGAGCTTATAAAGCAAAAGGAATGGCTGGATACTCGCAATTACAAGAACGAGAATTTGCGTTACAAGAAGAAGGTTTTGCAGCCGTAAAACATCAATCTTTTGTTGGAACTCAATATTTCGATTACGTACAAAATACCGTGCAACAAGGTATTTCGTCTACTACGGCTATGGCCGAAAGTACGGAAACCGCACAATTCTAATACATACTTTTCAATAAAAAGGACGTACCGCAACTACGTCCTTTTTTCATTTTATTCACTTTTTTATAAGTTAACACATAATCAACTTTAATAATCCGATTAAATAAATTAATAGCTATGAATACATTTTTTTAATTATTCAGCCAACTAATTAAATTATTGATTAGCGTTCAACTTTTTCTCATATCTCTTGCGAATATATTCGGCAGCTAATGTAACAGCAATTCCACCAACTATTCCATATACCGACCGTTTACCAAAAAATTTTGCTACAGTAACACCAGTTGTAGCCGCTGTTGCTAATAATCCTATTTTGGTATTTTTCTCTCTTCGGTTTTTTATAAATTTATTTAAAACATTCATCGTTAATTGTTTAATTTTATAAAAACTAAACAATTATCAAACCAAATTTACTTTATAAAATCCTCTACTAATTCTTTTGGTCGTCCAACTACTCCACTTTTTTCATCAATTACAATCGGTCTTTGAATTAACTTTGGAAATTCTATCATTGCGTTCAAAACCTCATCTTCAGACAATTCTTTGCCTTTAAAATTAAGTTTCCATTCCTCTTCATTTGTTCTTACAATGTCTATTGGTTTCAAACCTAACTTCGTCAAAATATCTTTTAATTCTTCTTTTGTTAGAACTTCTTTTAAGTACTCTCTCACTTCAAAATCTTTTCCAGATTCTTCCAAAACTTTCATCGCTTCTCTACTTTTTCCACAGCGTGAATTATGTAAAATCGTATACATTCTCGTTATTTTTTAGTAAATTTAATCAAATTAAAAATTATGAAAAAGCTATTTTTATTAATATGTCTTCCTCTCCTATTTTTTGCGTGCACTACCAATCAAACATCCCAAAATTCTGTTGCAAACAATGATGAAAATTCTCTTAAATTTGAACCTAATGAAGATGGAGATTATGATATTGTAGTTTTTGATCCTCAATACGACATTTACCTTAAAACAGTTGCTTTGCCTAAAGAATATTATTCAAAATCATATTACGAACAAAAAAATCGTCAATATGTGATGATTTGGAATCAACGTCACATGCAACCTTTTGTTTATAACCCTGATTTGTACGCGGTTAGTATAGATTTAGATCCTACAATTGATTATGGATTAGAGTTTGAATATAAGTTATTTAACTTTTTCCGATTTATTGAAAGTAAATATCGTGTCAGAATTAGATAATATCGTTTATTTTTGTAGCCTAATTTTAGAAAGATGAACGATTTTTCAACCACTATATACAATCAAATTATAGAAACCATGCCTGATTTGGCAGGACTTCATAAAAAAGATACTGAGTTATTAGAGTTTCATATCGAAAATGAATATAAATCATCCTTTGGAGATTTATATATTCAGACTTCAGAAGATGATAAAATTTGGATTAGATCTACTTTTCCTTTTACAACATACGAAGTGGACTCTGTTGAAGAACTTTTGTATATTATTGAAGGATTATTATTTAACGTATTATTTTGGGTAATCAGTTACGAAGATAACGATTGGGACGATACATTCTTAATTCTAAAAGATCAAGAAATTAAAACAGAACAAGGCTTTACTTATAAAATCCTTTCGTGGAATGGAAAAGATGATAAAGTGATTAATGCTTAAACTCGTACCTATAAAATCTCCTATTTTTATACATTTGCAATTATGTTTAACAACGAATTACTAAAAGACATCCAAAAACGTACGCAGGATTTGCACGAATATTTGGAAATCGAGCAAAAAGAAATCGAAGTTCAGAACGAAGAAGAACATGCAGCTTCACCTGAATTTTGGAATAATCCCAAAGAAGCGGAAGCTTTTATGAAAATTTTGCGTGGAAAAAAGAAATGGATTGAAGAATACCAAACCATTGCAAATGCGGTAAACGATGTAGAAGTTTTAGTAGAATTTAACCGCGAAGGTGAAGTGACAGATGAAGAAGTGACGGAACAGTATAATGTTGTCACAAAACTTTTAGAAGATATCGAATTCAAGAATATGCTTTCAGAAGAAGGAGATAATCTTGGAGCTATCTTACAAATCACTGCTGGAGCTGGTGGTACTGAATCATGCGATTGGGCATCAATGTTAATGCGTATGTATTTGATGTGGGCCGAAAAACATGGGTACAAAGTAAAAGAATTAAACTTCCAAGCAGGTGATGTTGCAGGTGTAAAAACAGTGACATTAGAAGTTGATGGTGAGTTTGCATTTGGCTATCTAAAAGGAGAAAATGGTGTACATCGATTGGTACGTATTTCACCTTTTGATAGTAATGCTAAACGCCACACAAGTTTCGTTTCGGTTTATGTTTCACCGATTGTAGATGATTCTATCGAAATTGAAATCAGTCCAGCTGATATCGAGTTACAAACATCTCGTTCTGGTGGAGCTGGAGGTCAAAATGTAAATAAAGTAGAAACTAAAGTTCAATTAACCCACAAACCTACAGGAATTGTAGTTGTTTGCCAAGTTGAGCGTTCACAATTAGCAAACCGTGAACGTGCGATGGAAATGTTAAAATCTGAATTATACAAAATAGAATTAGACAAAAAAATGGCTGCTCGCAACGAAATTGAGGCAAATAAAATGAAAATCGAATGGGGTTCTCAGATTCGCAACTATGTGATGCATCCATATAAATTAGTAAAAGACGTCAGAACAGGAACAGAAACAGGTAACGTGGATGCTGTAATGAATGGAGAAATTGACGAATTCTTAAAATCGTTCCTTATGTTAATGGGACAAAAAGAAACGTCTAAATAATTATATCCTAAATTTCTTTCATGAAAATATTAATCGGAGGTGCTGGAGAAGTTGGTTTTCACTTAGCAAAATTACTTTCCAACGAAATGAATGACATCGTCATCATGGACATGGACAAAGACAAATTGTTGATGATAGAAAACAGTTTGGATGTAATGGCTTATCGAGGCGATATCACTTCTTTCAAAGCTTTACGAGAAGTTGGAATTGATGAAATAGATATTTTTATATCAGTTACTCATCTACAAAATACAAATCTTACAAGTGCTTCAATCGCAAAAGATTTAGGTGCAAAACGCACTTTAGCTCGAATTTCGAATCCCGAATTTTTGTACAAAGAAAATCAATTTTGGGTGCAAGGTATGGGAATTGATGCGCTTATTAGCCCCGAAAAATTGGCTGCTGACGAGATTTATTCCCTTGTTCAACAATCTGCTTTTAATGCCATGCATCCATTTGCAAATGGTCAATTATTTATGGTTGGAACCGTTTTGGATGCGGATTGTAAAATTTTGGACAAAAAATACAAAGACATGTATTTGACAACAAAAGGTGGTGAAGACAATCTTTTGATGCCAATTGCTATTATTCGAAGCAACGAACGTGGCGAATACAAAACCATTATTCCAGAAGCTGAAACTGAATTTTACATTGATGATCACGTCTATTTTATAGTCAAAAAAGCAGGTATTTTAGAAACTTATAAAATTCTTGGCAAAAAACAAGAATATTACAAAAATGTAATTGTACTGGGAGGTGGAAGTATTGGAGTTAAAGTTTCTAAACTTTTAAAAGATAATAAACACAATGTTAAATTATTGGAAATCAACCGAAACAAAGCATTTGATTTAGCCGATGATTTAAATAATATATTAATTATAAATGGTGATGGTCGAGACGGAGAATTGTTATTAGAAGAAGGAATCTCAGATTCTGATGCATTTATTGCCGTTACTGGAAGTTCTGAAACCAATATTATGTCATGTTTATTAGCAAAATCTAAAGGTGTTAAAAAAACAATTGCTTTAGTCGAAAATATCGACTATATTCATCTTAGTCAAGAAGTTGGAATCAATGCTTTTATCAATAAAAAACTTTTAACAGCTGATAGCATTTTCCGTTATATTCGACAAGGATCTGTGATGGATGTAACAGGTATTTCGGATTTAGATGCGGAAGTGTTAGAGTTTAGAATTCATGAAAATTCTGAAATTGCAAATAAATCCGTTTCTGATTTCCCTTTTAAAGAAGGTGCTATTATTGCAGGAATTGTTCGTGGAAATGAAGGGTCTATTCCAACTAAAGATTTCATTATCGAACCTAAAGATCATGTGGTTGTTTTTAGCCAAGCGAATTTAATTCCAAAAGTGACCAAATATTTTAAATAATGAAATCGCTTAACATCAAAGTAATCCTGAATCTTTCGGGTGTTTTATTATTATTAAATGCACTTTTCATGTTTATTTCAACATGTGTAAGTGTTTATTTTAATGACAATTTAATCTACCCTTTTTTACTATCGGGAAGTTTAGTGGGATTAGGAGGTACTGCAATGATGTATTTTACACGAGACAGAAGAAAACACATCAATAAACGCGAAGGCTATATTGTGGTTTGCGTGGGATGGCTTTTCTTGATTCTTTCTGGCTGTTTACCTTATGTCACCTCTTTGATATTATTGCCAAACGATCATATTATCAACGAAAATTTTAGTTTTGTCAACATCATTTACGAAACCGTTTCAGGTTACACTGCTACCGGAACTTCGATTTACGATGATGTAGAAAGTTTGCCTAAAAGCATTTTATTTTGGCGAAGTACAACCAATTGGATTGGCGGAATGGGAATCATCGTTTTGACAATTGCAATTTTACCATTTCTTGGAATTGGCGGTCGACAGCTCTTTATGGCAGAAGCACCCGGAATTTATACCGATAAAATCCATCCACGAATTACTGAAACTGCTAAAAACCTATGGTTAGTATACTTAGGTTTAACTGCTTTTTTTGCCTTGTTGCTTTATTTTGGAGGAATGAATTTATTTGACGCTGCAAACCATTCGATGAGTGTGATTGCAACAGCGGGTTTTTCGACCAAAAATGAGGGATTAATGTATTGGAATGACAATGTTTTTATACAATATGTTCTAATTGTCATGATGTTTTTGGGCGGAACTAATTTTGCATTAATCTATTTATTAATCAAAGGACAATTTAAAAAAGTATGGAGTAACGAAGAGTTTCGCTGGTGGGTTGGCTTACTTGCAGTCGTAACATTTATAGTTTTCGTTGTATTATTTTTTAATATTTATCCCAATT
Organism: Empedobacter sp. 225-1; assembly: GCF_030328185.1. NCBI lineage: Bacteria > Pseudomonadati > Bacteroidota > Flavobacteriia > Flavobacteriales > Weeksellaceae > Empedobacter > Empedobacter sp. 225-1. Next base: position 23,087 of record NZ_JACALO010000028.1, read on the forward strand.
ATTCCATCGAAACCTATTCTTGGTCCAACTTAGAACACTCATTTAGAAGTTCCTTATTCCACGTCGTTTCTATCGCTTCCACAACTGCTTTAGCTATGGAAGATTATACCAGTTGGTTAACCGTAACCACGTTAATCTTTTTCTCTTTATTCTTTATTGGCGGTTCAGCAGGTTCTACTTCAGGTGGAATCACGGTTATTCGACACGTTATTTTATTAAAAAATAGTTGGATAGAATTCAAACGTATTTTACATCCAAACGCAATTATTCCTGTTCGTTATAACAATCGTTCACTGAATCAATCCATCGTTTTCCACGTCATGGCATTCTTTGTTATGTTTATGTTTACGTGGATTGTAAGCTCTATTTTATTTGCTCTTTTAAATTATGGTATAACAATGAGTTTCCAAGATATTTTGGCCTCTTTAACATTAACTGCTTCCACTTTAGGAAATGTTGGTCCTGGAATCGGCGAATTTGGACCAGGAACTTCAATGAATTCTTTAACAGATAATGCAAAATTATTATGTTGTTTTCTAATGGTTTTAGGACGATTAGAGCTTTATACAATCTTAATTTTATTTACGCCAGCATTCTGGAAAAATAATTAATGAGACGCTTCTAAAATTACTTTCTGAATGATTTCTTCAGTTTGATCTGGGAAATCTTTCTCAATAATTTTATTCGAATCCACCCAACATTGCAATTGTTGGACATTCAAATCATATGAATAATCAACGCCAATCATTTTTAAAGCTTCGCAATTACATAATTGTTCGTATTGACCTTTGATCGGAATCACAAAAAGCTTCTTTTTAAGATAAATACTTTCGGCTGGTAATTCGAAACCTGCTCCACATAAAACACCTTTACAATTTTCGAGCGCTTTTGTAAAAAGTCGTTCATCAATAGGATAAATTTCAACATTAAATTGCTTAGAAATTTGCTTCGTAAAAGGTGAGAACACTTTCCATTTAGAATCTTTAATAAACGATAATTTTTCAATGATTTCTGAAGGATGAAAACTTGGTAAATAAACCAAATAATAATCTTCTACTTTTGGATTGAGCATTCGAATTTTATCTCGGATAATGGGCAAAAAAATAGAATCATTGTATGCTTCGAAATGAAAACCATACTGTTTAGTGGTTGGTGCATAATATTTCAAAATTGTTTCACCTGTTTTATTCTTCACCTTAGGCGTTTCATCAAATAATAATGACGCTTGATGACTTAAACCTATACTAATTTTCTTTTTCTTACGAGCTGAATGAGCTGTAATTGGCTCAAAATCGTTAATAATCAAATCATATTGCTCTATTGGAAAATGATTCACTTCTTTCCAAAATGATTTAAAGCTATTTTCTTTCAATATTTTTTTATACGAAACTTTACCGACTTGATTATAAAACAACGATAGCCCCTTATGATGTTTAAATTGATAATTTTCGAGTTGCAATTGCGAATTAGAACCACTCACAAAAACGTCTAAATCTCCGTATTCTTCGAGAATGGGTAATATTTTTTGCGCACGAGCCAAATGTCCATTTCCTGTCCCTTGTAAAGCATATAAAATCCTCATTTACTTCTTATTAAGAATAGAAACAATCAACTCATCTAATGAATAATTAAATTCGATTTCTTCTAAATTTTGCATCAAAATATCGTGATGTTCTTCAAAATAAAATACAGACCAGTTTCCATCTACACACTCTAAAGCCGATAAATTCTCGATCCAATCACCCGAATTCATATAAACACAACTACCTTTTTCTACTATAACGTGACGCATTTGTGGTTGATGAATATGTCCACAAATCACATAATCATATTCATTTTCTATCGCAAGTTCAGCAGCTGTTTGTTCAAAATCATTGATATGTTTAACTGCTTTTTTAACTGAATTTTTTATCTTTTTTGACAAAGAATAACGTTCACGACCAAAAAACTCTAAACATTTATTGATAAAATAATTGAATTGTATCAATTTATCATATCCCCAACCTCCTAATTTCGCAATCCATTTCGAATGTTGAATCGAAGCATCAAACACATCTCCATGAAAAATCCACGCTACTTTATCACCTTGTTTCAATATAAATTTATCAGTTAACAGAATATTCCCAAAATGCATAGTCGAAAATTTACGTAACAATTCATCGTGATTTCCTGTAATGTAAACAATTGGAATTCCTCTCTCTGAGAGGTTTATTAGGTAACTGATAATTTGAAAGTGAGATTCAGGAAAATAACTTTTCTTAAAATTCCAAATGTCTACGATATCACCATTTAGAATTATTTTTTTTGGATTGATGGATTGAAGGTAGGCTAATAATTCTTGAGCCTTACAACCAAAAGTTCCTAAATGTACATCAGAAATTACAACAACATCAAGATTACGTTTCATAGATTTTTATTTAAATATCCAAATCAAATATTACTTGAACGTTTTTTTAATCTTATGAAATCTTTATAAATTTGAATTTAAATTGTAAAATTATGAACGAAATAAAATTCAAAACAAATATAAATTGTGACAGTTGTATCAAATCTGTGAAACCTTTTTTAGATGAAGCTGTTGGAGAAAATAACTGGAAGGTCGATACGACTGACGAAAGAAAGGTATTAACTGTAAATACGACTGAGGACGAAGAAGAAATTGTGGAAGCTGTAACCGATGCAGGTTTTAAAATTCAGAAAATAGAGGAATAAAATAAAAAGGGATTCAGTGAAGTACTGAATCCCTTTTTTTATTAATTGAAGAATATTAATTCTTATTTTTTAACTACTTTTTGAGTAGCTGTTTTCCCATTAGAAGTTGTTTTAACAATGTAAATTCCTTTTGCTAAAGAAGACACATCAACTGTTTGAACTCCTTTCACTTCAAAAGATTTTACTAATTGTCCGTTCATGTTGTAAACTTCTACAACCGATTTTTCTTTTACATTAAAAGAAGCTGTATTTGTCCATAAAGTATTAGAAACTGCTTTAGCTGCTTCAGAATAATCAATAGTAGCTAAAGATTCTTCTACTTTTACATCATCTAACATAAAACGAGCAGATGCAGGTTGAAATCCTTTAAAAGTAATTTTTGTTTCTGAAGTCCCACCAATAATATCTACAGAAAAATCATTAAAAGCACCTTTTGTTAATTCTACTTCAGATACACTTAATGTACCTCCACCAGTAATTTCTAATAATAATGTAGTTTGCTCACTAGTAGAATTCCAAGCTCCTGCTCTAAAAGTTAATTTAGCATTCCCGTTTAGTCCAGCTAGTTTAGGAGTTGTTGCAAATCCCTGTGCTTTTCCAGTCCCAATTTTAACTGCACCATCAGCTTGATAAGCTTTTAGATATTCAAATCCTGTTGCTTCATCAACACCATCAGCTATAGCTGGTTGATTCAATCCACCGCTCCATCCACCATCATTTCCTCCTTCACCTTCATAAGTGTCAAACGTTTCATTAAAAATAACATCTTGTGCTTGAGCAACACCAAAAGAAGTAAATGCAGCAACTGCTACTAAAGAATAGAATTTTTTCATATTTATTATTTTTAAATTATTTTAACGCAAAGGTACTTAAAAAAAGTAAATTAATCTCAATCTATAACAAATTAACAATTTAGTAATAATAAAAAAAGCAGCTATAAAGCTGCTTTTTAACTTATATTATTATTTTTCGTTTTAGATGTGAATTGCATGTCCATAAGCATCTTCAACAGCTTCCATTATAGCTTCTGCCATTGTAGGGTGAGCATGTACAGATTTCATAATCTCGTGTGCTGTTGTTTCTAATTTACGTGCAACAACTGCTTCTGCAATCATTTCCGTAACACCATCACCAATCATATGACAACCTAACCATTCTCCATATTTCGCATCAAAAACAACTTTTACAAAACCATCAGCAGCACCATTCGCAACAGCTTTTCCATTTGCTGAGAATGGAAATTTACCAACTTTAACTTCGTAACCTGCCTCAATTGCTTTTGCTTCTGTCAAACCAACAGATGCAATTTCTGGTGAACAATATGTACAACCTGGGATATTTCCGTAATTAATAGGTTCTACTTTTTCACCTGCAATATGCTCCACACATAAAATTCCTTGTGCTGATGCTAAGTGTGCTAAATCTGCTCCTTTTACAACATCACCAATTGCGTAGTACCCTTTCACAGAAGTTTCACAAAAATCGTTAATTACAATTTTACCTCTTTCTGTAGCGATCCCTACTTCTTCTAAACCAATATTTTCTGTATTTGGAACAACACCAGCTGCAGATAAAACAACTTCTGCTTCAAGAACTTCTTCTCCTTTTGAGGTTTTAACAGTCGCTTTTACTAAATCGCCAGATGTATCCACACCTGTAACTTCTGCATTGGTTAAAATTTTAATTCCAGATTTTTTCAAAGACAATTGCAATTGTTTTGAAATATCTTCGTCTTCAACAGGAACAATTCTTGGCAAATATTCTACAATTGTTACCTCTGTTCCTAATGTATTGTAGAAATGAGCAAACTCAACGCCAATCGCACCAGAACCTACTACAATCATAGATTTTGGTTGTTTCTCCATTGCTAAAGCACCGCGGTAACCAATAACTTTTTTACCATCTTGTGGCAAAGCAGGTAATTCACGAGAACGTGCTCCAGTTGCAATAATTATATTTTCTGAAGATAATTCACTAACAGATCCATCTGCAGCAGTAACTTTTACTTTTTTACCAGGTAAAACTTTTGCTTCACCTTGAATCACTTCAATTTTGTTCTTTTTCATTAAGAATTGAACTCCTTTACTCATACGATCTGCAACTCCTCTACTACGAGCAACTACATTTCCAAATTCGAATGATATATCTGAAGGCAAGTTAATTCCGAAATCTTCTGCATGGTTCAAGTATTTAAAAACTTGTGCAGATTTTAATAATGCTTTTGTAGGAATACATCCCCAATTAAGGCAAATTCCACCTAATTCCGCTTTTTCTACGATTGCTACTTTTTTACCTAATTGTGCTGCTCTAATTGCTGCTACGTATCCACCAGGACCACTTCCAATAACTATAATGTCGTAACTCATTTTTTCCATAATTTGAATGCTAATTTAAACATTCTGCTTCGAAAAAAAAGGAATTCCAGAAAATAGATTAAAATTTCTTACTTTTGCATGGTGAAAATATTCTTTGAAAATTACGCTGACGACTTACAAGTCGAGACTGAATTACCTTTGGATGGTAGCTTGTCTCAAGCTATCGAGATTTTTCATAACCTACCAGATTATGACGGAAGTTTTATTGGTTTGATTAATCGAAATGGGAATACTGTTCAAATTTCGAAATATGATCGATTTCTATTTTTAGTAGAAATACCTGTCTATCATGAACAAGCTTCATATTCTACATTGTTTACTTATTTTCAAGTAATGCAATTATTACACGATTTGTACAAAGGATTTGATCCTTACAAAATAAAAGGACTAAAATTTGAACAGTATTTAAGTGAAAAAGCAACGAAATAATCGTTGCTTTTTTAGCTTAATCAGATTCATTAATTCGCTAAATCAGAATATTTTTTTCGAGATACATTTATACGAATTAATGCATAGATTAAAGAAATCACGACTAAGGTATAGGTAACTTGTATTAACAAATCTGCTATATCTACTTTTAACTTTTTTAAATATCCAGCTATGAACACTAAAATAAAGCTAATTACACAAACAAAAATCGGATGTTTAACATAAAAATTTCTCATATTTAACCAAAATTTAACTTTTATAAAAATATATATTTTTATAAAAGTTCCAATTATTATCAAATAAATATTCTTAAACATTTGTTTTCGCTTGTGAACTTATTCAATGACTTATATACTGCTGAAGAGAATTTATTGCCACAAGATGGTACAGTAAATTATTTTGGTCAAATTATGACTGATGAACAAGCGGATCTTTATTACAACAAATTACTTCATGAAATTGAATGGAAAAATGACCAAGCAATTATTTACGGAAAACTGATTGAAACAAAACGTAAAATAGCATGGTATGGTGACTTTCCTTTTACTTACACCTATTCTAAAATCACTAAAATTGCATTACCTTGGATTACTACTTTACTCGAGTTAAAGAAATTGGTTGAACATAAAACTGGTGAAACTTATAATTCGTGTTTAGTCAATTTGTATCACGATGGATCTGAGGGAATGGCTTGGCACAGTGATGACGAAAAACAATTGAAACAGTATGCCGCTATTGCGTCTTTAAGTTTTGGTGCAGAAAGAAAATTTGCTTTCAAACATAAAGCAACCAAAAAAGTAATTGCTCTACAGCTTGTAAGTGGAAGTTTATTAATTATGAAAGATGAAACGCAAGATTATTGGTTACATCGCTTACCGCCTACAAAAAAAGTACATACTCCTCGAATTAATTTAACGTTTAGAACGATTGATTAATCGCAATAATTAGTTCAGTTTCCCTATTTTAGAATGATAAAACACTACACTTAGTTGATTAAATTTATTTAAAAACGAATCATTAAAATTGTTCAAACTTATAGATTCTAAATCAATTTTTGTTTTTAGCGTAGGTAGAGTGATTACTTTACTTGAAACAGAGTCTACACTATTCCATTTTGCTACAAGTTCTTTTGTCGAAACCAAGAAAAATGTTTCACCATTTTCTTTTGTCAAATCAGCACAAACAACCGTACGCTTTATTGCTGCCAATTCTATTCTTCTTGACTGACGATTATAACGGAAATAAGACACAAAAGTCGCATTCCCAATCGTATTTGTCATTTTAAACCCTTTTTTTGTTTCTTCAATTCTCGCATTTGGGTCCAATTCAACAAACGTTAAACTGCATTGTTTCTCATAATCAGAACTAGATAAAATAAATTCTATTCGTTTCGTTTCGAAATTAATGGATACTTTATCAAACTTTCCATCACCGTCAAAATCTTTCACAACAAAGCCTTTTGCAAAAATCATCAGATTCGTGCTAAAAAACAATGCTATAAAAAATAATAACCTCATCAAACTAAACCGTTTTATTTTACCTAAAGATACCACAAAAAAAGCTCCAAAAAGGAGCTTTAACTATTTTATAACAGGATTTATATCAAGTATATTTTCTGTTCGATATTTTTCAATAAAATCATCTGTAAAATTCTCGCTTCCTAACAATTTATTTTCTTGTAAAATCTTCTTGATATCAAGTTTTTTATACGCTTGTAACATGGGTTCTGAAATAGATTTATACGTAAAATGCCAAGGTTCATACTTAAAACCTTTTCGTGATGCTTCATTTGTATAGACCAAATAAAAACCATATTTAGAAGCATTTTCATCCAACCAAAGTTTAAATTTTCGCATTGATCCTCCTTCGTTAAAATGCTTTTCATTCAATGGATCAGCGGGAATTCCACGTGTTCCATCAATTATATCCAAATCAGTTCCCCAATGGTGACGAGATGTCCCAGGAATAGTTGAATACTCGATGATTTTTTCGATATTTTGTTTTGCTCCAATTTTTTTGGCTTGATTGGCTCTATATTTTCGTTCCCAAATGCCATTTTGGTAAGTATAATTTCTGTAACTCGAAATCACGTGTATTTTAAAGCCAGCTTTCAAGGCATCAGCCTTCATCAATTCAAACTGCTCTGCAACTTCTGGCAACAGTTTATATCCTTTTCCAACCATCGTTGGATTCCCTTTTCCAATTAAATCAGCTGTTGTAAAAGTTGGAGTTATCGTATCATTTTCTATGGAATTTTGTTCGTTGTTTCCAAACGCGCAGCCTGCATTCAACAAGAATACAAGTAAAATTAAATAAGAGAATTTTAAAATATTAAATTGAGACATTATGATCGGTATTGGTTTTTGGTTTATTTTTATCAAAATTATAAAATAAAAGTGGAGATTATTATAATAATTGTATTGATTTTATTGAACGGAATTTTTTCAATGTCAGAAATGGCTCTTGTTTCATCAAGAAAATTTAAGTTAGAAAATCAAATGAAGAAAGGAAGTTCTGGTGCAAAAACTGCTTTAGAATTGGCTGAAAATCCAAACAAATTTCTTTCGACTGTACAAATCGGAATTACCTTAATCGGAATATTATTAGGGGTTTTTTCTGGTGACAAATTAACGGCAGATTTAACGAGTTTTCTAACGAATATTACCTTTCTTGCACCCTATGCCAAAACTCTTTCTCCAATTATTATGGTGGTAATTATTACCTATTTTTCGATTGTCTTTGGCGAATTATTACCAAAACGATTGGGAATGAAGTTTCCCGAAACCGTTTCAACCATCGTTTCTAAACCAATGAAATGGTTATCTGCTATCACCTCACCTTTTGTTTGGTTACTTACGGCTACAAATGATTTTTTCTTGAAACTCTTCGGTATTAAAGATGATGGTAGTGAAGTGGTGACAGAAGAAGAAATTAAAAGCATTATCAAAGAAAGTACAGAAGGTGGTGAAATACAGGAAAAAGAACACGAAATCTTAGAACGTGTATTCGAATTGGGAGATCGACGCGTGAACACATTGGCTACACATCGTTCGGAAATTGCCTCATTGGATATTTCAGACGATTACGAAAAAGCACGTGCCAAAGTCAAAAAAAACAAATACTCTGCCTACCCTGTAACCAAGAATAATAACTTAGACGAAATCGTTGGTATCTTAAAATTAAAGGATATGTTTGGCGTAAGTAAAGAAGATTTTTCCCTAAAAAAATACATACACAAGCCTATATTTGTCAACGAAAATTCGTTTAGTTATCCTTTATTGGAAATGTTACAGAACTCGCAAGCACATTTTGCAATTATTTTAGATGAATATGGTACGACTGCAGGAATAGTTACTATAAATGATATTTTAGATGAGTTGGTTGGAGATACGCCAGAAAGCCAAAACGAAGATTATGAAATCGTAGAGCGCGAAGATGGCACATGGCTAATTGATGGACAATTTTCGATTTATGAATTCGAAAAATTCTTTGAAATTGATATAGACGAAGAAATTGAAAACCGCTATGTAACTGTTGCCGGAATCTTTTTAGATAAATACGAAACCATTCCAAATGTAGGAGATAAAGTAGAAGTAGATGATTTAACACTCGAGATTGTAGACAAAGATGGCAACCGAATTGATAAAATATTAGCCTATCGAAAATGTGAAACGTATCAATAATAGAATTTACAACTTGCATAAAACAAAATATCTCAACCTATGGATTGAGATATTTTTAGAACTATAAAATTACCTATTAGTTTACAAATCAGATGGTTTTGGAATATTTAAAGATCCACCTTATATGATAGCTCCAGTTTGTGCAGTTCCTACTTTAACCATAGAGTTGTTAATAACCAATATATCAAAAACCCATTCGTAGGTAGTTTTCGAAACAGGTGCTGCGTCTTTATAATCTGCATAAATTCTCCATGTTCCATCTTTTTGGAAAGTATGTACACCTTTATCAGCAACTGTTAATTTACCAAATTCTGTTTTAGCAGATCCAGCATCATTAAAAGCACTTGAAACAGTATTAATTGATTGATTGTTTAAACTAACTCCCCCCATTGCTTTACTTGAACTTTGTGCATCATTTAATAATCTAAATTGTGCTGAAGTTACAATAACTGTATAATCCGTAGTAGAAATATTAAGATTAAGATCACTAATCCAGTCCGAATCTTTTAAGCTAATAGTATATTTATAAGTAGTAAAAGGTTTAACTGTACCATTAAAGGCTTCTAAAGTTTTTGTAGTCTGATCCCAATACACAGGTTTAGATGTCGCTGAAGCATTTTCCATAATTGCAATACGTGCATTACCTTGTACATCCAATTTTGCAGTAGGCGTAACTGTTCCAATCCCTAAAAAAAGCGACCAACTTGGTCGCTTTTCAAACTATTTATTCATCAGAATTGCTACTCCACTTTCGTAATCTTAAACAATCTGCCATTCATCTCGAACGTATCTTTTTCCGATTTCCCGACCAAGATTTTAGCCAAAGGGGTTTGAGTTGATAGAACAAAAATCTTTTTATTCTCGAAAATAATTTCCCCAAAACTACACGCCATACAGAAATTTCCCATCGTAGTTTCAACATAACTACCTAAACCAATGGTTTTGTTCTCCACAATTTTTATTTTAGAAAACACGTCTTGCTGAATTAAAACTTCATTCAATTGATTTTGAATTCGAGTAATTTCCTGTTGCATCATTTCGCGCGACGTTTCATACTTATCACCCATACTACTTTTAGTATCGTTGTTTGAAGCACGTAAATCGTCAATCAAACCATTCAAATACGTTATTTTATCTTCGATTTGTTGTGCTATAAATTGATATAATTCTGCTTTCATTTCTTTCAATTAAATTGTTTGAGGCTTATTCTTAAATCTCAGCATGTAAATGGTTCCCAAAAGACAGATAAATGCCGAAACATAAATCACCATCGGAATGCGATCCAAATAATCCTGAAAATACCAACCCGCACACAATGCTCCAAGTCCTATCCCCGCTTCCATCGCAATATACATTGTTGCCATCGCCTTTCCACGTTCATCAGGTTTACTAAAATCTATTGTCCAAGCATTTAGTGCAGGTGAAAGAATTCCGGTTGAAATTCCATACATCAAACCCCCTAAAATCAACCCTATTTTTGCATCAATAGAAGCCAAAAGTACCAATGCAATAATCAATAAAACTAAGCCTAATTTTATCACCAACACACGCCCTTTTTGGTCAGATATCTTACCTGCAAAGAAACGAACCATCATCGATGATATTGTAAATACCATAAAGAAAACCCCTTTATTTTGAAAACCTAAATGTTCGGTCCAATCTGGAATTAATGTCAATATAGAACCATAAGCAACATACGAAAGAAACGTAATCAATGCTGCTGGAAGTGCCTCTTTTGCTACAACTTCATGTCGTGAAATTTTCAATAATCCAAACGAAAATTTTTGTTTATTTTGCAACGTTTCTTTCATGTTGAATAAAATCAATATCGATAATAATGCAAAAAACGAAGACGTAAAAAACATCACATTAATCGATGTATATAATGTAATTGTACTTCCCAATGCAGGTCCAATTGCCATTCCGATACTGAAACAAATTCCGTGCAAGCCCAATGCTTCGCCCCAACGTTCGCGCGGAATAATATCTGCAATATAAGCTGCTGTTGCAGTGGGTTTGAAACCTGTCGAAAAGCCGTGTACCAATCTCAAAAATAAAAAACCTGAAACGGTTGTTAAAACAGGATATAAAATTCCGCACACAAAACAGACAATAGAACCGACTGCCATAATAGGTACCCGCCCCACTTTATCGGTTAATTTTCCACTAAAAGGTCTCGAAATTCCCGCTGTCAAGGTAAATAATGCAATAATAAATCCTTTGTATTCTGCTCCTCCCATGCTGCTTAAATAAGCAGGTAGCTCGGGAATCATCATATTAAAACTCGCTGAAAACAACAACGAACTCAAACACATTAAAATAAAATGGAGATTATAAACGGGATCTGAATTTAATTTTTTATTAATGGCAGAAAACATAACGGATTTTTTGCAAAGGTAATTTATCTTAACCGAAACAAACTACACAATCCAAAAGTATTACTTGTTACAAAAAATTACTACATCATTCAACATTGTTAGCCGATATTTCATTGATTATATTCATGAAATTTCTTATTTAAGAACTACTTAGTTGATATGAAAATAACTTTTACATTAGAATACAGTTAAAATACCTTATTGTATTTAATTACTTACTAAATAATTCTTATTTTTGCTATATCAATTCTACTACCCTAAAAAACGATCTGACCAACTATTATTTTCAAGCATGAAAAACTATGAAAACCTAAAAGAGACCTTGTCTTTTTATGGCGTAAATTGTAATAAACTATATTATATCTCATCAGGAAATCCAATTTTTGCTTTTCCTGAAAGATCATTTCGAATCGACTTTTATGCATTTTGTATTTGTTTATCTGGCTCAATAGAAGTTGAGATAGATTCTCAGAAATATTTTATTACTCAAAACGAATTCTTGATTTCTGCTCCTTCTACTGTTTTGAAAATTCTAGATACTAACTCTAATTTTAGAATGAAATTGTTGTTTTTTGAGAAAAATTTTCTCCTTAAAAACATTTCTAATCCTTTCTTTATTGATAAACTTAATTTGTTTACACATCAAAACTTTACAGTTTGTAAGGCAAATAAAAAAGATGCGAATCATCTTTTAATGTTAATCAATTATCTTCAAGAACAACGAGAAAGAAATGTTTTGTTCTTAGAAGATATTATTCGATCGATTATTTTTACTTTACTTCTTGAATCTGCCTCTATAATTGCTGAACAATATTCAAAAGTAAATAAAAATCATTCCCGCGAAATCAACACTCTATTTTGTAAGTTTACACAACTTGTTCAAGAAAATGTTATCGCTCACAAAGACGTACAGTTTTATGCAGATCAATTGTTTATTACAAATAAATATTTGATTCACCTTGTAAAAAAAGCAACTAAGAAAACTCCACATGTTATTATTGACGAGTATTTATTAAAAGAAGCGTATGTTTTGCTTGGCTACTCAGAGAAAACAATTGTCCAAATAGCATTAGATCTAGGTTTCAACTCTTCTTCATCTTTTGGTCGTTTTTTTAAAAAATACACTTCTATTTCTCCTCAACAATATAGAAAACAACAACATATATAAAAAAAGAAATTTGGGATACAAATGACGAATTTCGGGATACTTTAGAAAAATAATAAAGCGTAATTTTATTGTAGAATCTTAAAATAAATAATTATGGATAAAGTTACTTCAAAATTTGACAACGTTTTAAATCATTCTACTATCTACGGAAATATTGATCATCAACCAGATGCGAGTAAAGAAACACCAAGAAACACTCCAGAAAAATCTTATCCTTTCTCTGATCAAATAGGAAATTACCAACGCAATAAAGGAATTCCTACAAAATCTTATAAGGACAGTAAGGTATATATTGTGGGAAGTGGTATTGCAGGTTTAGCTACTGCCTATTATTTTATTAGAGACGGACATTTCACTCCAGAGAATATCACATTTATAGAACAACTTCAGGTAGAAGGAGGTTCGTTAGATGGAGCTGGAAATGCAAAAGATGGTTACATAATTCGAGGAGGTCGAGAAATGGATTGTACCTACGAGAATTTATGGGATATTTTCCAAGACATTCCTGCATTAGAGTTACCAGAACCTTATAGTGTTTTAGACGAATATAGATTAGTAAATGATAATGATTCTAATTATTCTATTGCACGTTTAATTCATGAAAAAGGGAAAGTAAAAGACTTTAGTAAATTTGGTTTAAATAAGAAAGATCAATTAGCTATTATCAAACTTTTGTTAAAGAAAAAAGAAGAGTTGGATGATATAACAATTGAAGATTATTTTAATCAATCATTCTTAGAAAGTAATTTCTGGACATTTTGGCGTACAATGTTTGCCTTTGAGAATTGGCATAGTTTACTAGAATTCAAATTATATATGCATCGCTTTTTACATGCGATTGATGGTTTAAATGATCTTTCTTCATTGGTGTTCCCTAAATACAATCAATACGACACTTTTGTTACGCCATTAGGTAAATGGTTAAAAGAAAAAGGAGTAAAAATTCAGTTAAATACACTGGTTAAAGATTTAGATTTATTAATTAATACAGAAGGAAAAGTAGTCAAAGGAATTATAACAGAACAAGATGGACAAGATGTAATTATTCCTGTTACACCAAATGATTATGTTATTGTAACTACTGGTTCTATGACTGAAGATACTGCGTATGGAGATAATACAACGGCACCAGTTTTAGCGATAGATAATAATACTAGCGGTCAAAGTGCAGGGTGGAAACTATGGAAAAACCTTTCTGCTAAATCTCCTGTTTTTGGTCGTCCAGAAAAATTTTGTGGGAATATTGAAAAATCTTCATGGGAATCTGTTACTTTAACTTGTAAACCTTCTGCATTAGTAGAAAAACTAAAAGAATATTCTGTTAATGATCCATATTCAGGTCAAACTGTTACAGGTGGAATTATTACCATTACAGATTCTAATTGGTTAATGAGTTTTACTTGTAATCGTCAACCACATTTTCCTACACAACCAGATGATATTTTAGTACTTTGGGTTTATGCATTATTTATGGATAAAGAAGGAAACTACATTAAGAAAACAATGCCTACTTGTACAGGAAACGAAATCCTAACAGAATTATGTTATCATTTAGGAATTGAAGACCAAATAGACGACGTTATTGAGAATACAATCACTCGTTCTGCTTATATGCCTTACATCACATCTATGTTTATGCCTAGAGCAAAAGGAGACCGCCCACAAGTAGTTCCAGATGAGTGTAAGAATCTAGGTTTAGTAGGTCAATTTGTAGAAACCAATAACGATGTTGTTTTCACAATGGAAAGTTCTGTTCGTACCGCACGTATTGCAGTTTATGAATTACTTAATTTAAATAAGCAAGTTCCAGACATTAATCCATTACAATACGACATTCGTCATTTATTAAAAGCAACTAAAACGTTGAACGATGATAAACCATTTATGGGTGAAGGTTTATTGAATAAAGTTTTAAAGGGAACTTATTTTGAACATATTCTACCTATTGGATCAGATTCACCACAAGAGGAAGAAGAAAAAGAATCTTTTCTATTAGAACAATTTGGTAAATTCAAAGAATGGGTAGGACATTTTAGAGGTTAAAATCACCCTCAATTCAATCCTGAATACCAATACTATAAAACCAATAAAAGCTTCTAAATCTTTAGTGATTTAGAAGCTTTTTGAGTATTACTATATTTTTTCTATTTAAAAACTATACCAGCTTTTATTAATAAATATTAGCTATAGTGATATTATTATTGAATTATTAAAGGTTTTATTTCAAATTCTGATTCAATATTTTCCTTTAATTTTAGAAATTCTATTGTATGCATACTATGCAAATCAACATCAGTTAATCCAAATGGTCCATTTTCTCAGTAATATATAGTCCATTTTCAAGCTCAATTATTGCTTTCTCCATTTCATCAAGTTCATTTTCGAAATATTTAAAATGATAATTAATGATTTTTAAATTTAAAATTAATTCTATTGGTTTAGATTCAACTTTCCTTGCTAATTCAAACTTTTTTAAAGTTTCACTTTCATTCCATTCTTTTGTTGGAAAGTAAGGAATTTGAATTAGTTTATCATTATCAATTTTTATAAAAGACTCAAACTCCTGTAATCCATATTTATTTTCTGGGTTATAACAATATTTTATTTCGGTTATAATTTTTCCAATACTATCAGTCAGGGTCATTTTACAAAATTAAACTTAACAATATTTCTTTACAAGAATAAACAAAACCTGTTTTACAAAAAAGTTGTCATTTCTATATTTCATTCAACAACATTCCAATATACAAAATCTCAACCACTCCCAACACCCCACAAAAAAAGCTCTTATCAAAGAGCCATTTGGTTAAAGAACTGTTTTGGATAATAAAATTTATTTCCAAATTTTATATAAGGAATCTTATTCGTTTTCCTCATCCTATACAACGTTTTGTCACTCACGTTAAGCAAACTTTTTAGGTCTGCGTTATCATAGAATTTCTGATTTTCTTCTAATAGTAGAAAAGTTTTTTGGAATTCTATCAGCAGGAGCTTCATATCCTTTAATGCCTCTCCATCGTTTTGTAAAAATAAATCATTTTTCATATATTTAGTTGATGTTAAGATGTACTAATTTATAAAATAAATACTTAATAACCAAATATTTACCAAACAAACAATATTCCTTTACACGAAATCTAGCTATCACCCTACTTTTTGTAGAGTACTCAAATCGATTATGTTCGACAATAAACCAATGTATCGTTGAACAGTTTTAGGATTAAAACCATAAATACAAGCAAGCTTCTCCCAGAATTTTACACCAAACATAAAGTTGAAAAAAAAATACATATTCACTTTGCAAAAAAAATACCACATAGAAACATAGAACCAAATGATTTTGCTTTCCAATTAGTAGTCTACCTATTCGTATTTTCAACTAATCTTTATAAGCCATCACAACTAAAACTATGTTTCTATGTGGTCAAAATAAATTTGAACAATATCTATAAAATTCTATTTTCGATACGATTCTTCTTCACTCTTCTACGCCATTAATCAAAGTATTGTACCGAAAAATCACTCCAATCAACGAACTTCATTTTACTACTACCTCACTACTACCTTTACACAACCATATACTCGCCAAGATAAATACTGGTACTCGCCATAGCCTTTGTTTCACTATTCAGAAACGCCCAAAAATTCACTTTTTTGCCATTGTAATACGTTGGTAAAGTAACATCTATAATCATAGAATCACGAGTTACAACATTCTGAAACACTTCGAACGAATTTAGTTCCTCGCAATAACAAACAAGATTCACAAGATCCGAAGGTTGCGCATTGCCTTGCCCAGAATTATCTTCCCAATTCATTTGGAAACTATCCCCACCTGCCGTGTCTATCGTAGGTTGTAAAAAGCCAACCAAATCGCCTTTCGACACCAACACACGCTCTAATACAATAATGGGTAAACCATTCTCCATTTCCAATGCATTGTTCAGCATATAAGACGTCGCAATGTTGTAGCGCGATTTTAGCCCAACTCTATTCCCAAAATATAAATTAAGAATAAGACGAATTGGTTGCAAAAAACCAATAATTTTCTTAAATTTGATTTGTTGCATCAATTGCAAATCAGTAGGTTGGCTTTTAGATTTTTTTGGCAAACTACGGATAATGTCTTTGCCGCGCCAATTAACGCCTACTACAGTTCCTACTTTTCCTGAGAATCCACCAAGGATTCCTTTTTTAATTTCTGCCATAATTGCAAGTTTTTATTGTTAATATTCATAAAGTTAGCAACAGAAACAACACCATTTACAAAAACACAATTTTGTGCCCGCATTTGCCCTGCTCTGCCCGCATTTGTCCACTTCTGTCCAGTTGCTTTTTACACAATAATAGTAATATAACAAAATAAAAACCTCGCTAACCTCCTATTTATAAGTGCTAGAGAGAAGTTGAATTTTTGGTCAATTTTGGTCTTGTTCGACCATCGTTCGACCATTGTTCGACGAATCTTCGGAAAAACGGCATTCTCGTCGAAGAACGGTCGAAGAAAACACGAACAAAAGTGGGAGGAAATTGAAATTGTAAAAATAAAATGATGCAAGAATACTTTGTTTCGCTATCCATACATTCATTATTACATTCTACAATAAATTATTTCGTGATACATGAATATTTTTTTTATAAGTATCTTATTTACAAAAAAATAATTATATTTGCTTCTAATTTTACGAAATGCAGATATAGGTGATTTTTTACGAAACAAAAGCTAGATCAGTTTCGTGAAAAAACAATGTTATGTGCCATTTTTGAATGACAATGCGAATAGATACAGACAAACAAATGAATTTACTTAGTGATAAGAACGTTGCAATAATTGGTGGTGGACCCGTTGGACTGACTATGGCAAAATTATTACAGCAAAACGGCATAGACGTTTCAGTTTACGAAAGAGACAACGACCGAGAGGCAAGAATTTTTGGTGGAACCCTTGACCTACACAAAGGTTCAGGTCAGGAAGCAATGAAAAAAGCGGGATTGTTACAAACTTATTATGACTTAGCCTTACCAATGGGTGTAAATATTGCTGATGAAAAAGGCAATATTTTATCCACAAAAAATGTAAAGCCCGAAAATCGATTTGACAATCCTGAAATAAACAGAAATGACTTAAGGGCTATCTTGTTGAATAGTTTAGAAAACGACACGGTTATTTGGGATAGAAAACTTGTTATGCTTGAACCTGGTAAGAAGAAGTGGACACTAACTTTTGAGAATAAACCGAGTGAAACAGCAGATTTGGTTATTCTTGCCAATGGCGGGATGTCCAAGGTAAGAAAATTTGTTACCGACACGGAAGTTGAAGAAACAGGTACTTTCAATATACAAGCCGATATTCATCAACCAGAGATAAACTGTCCTGGATTTTTTCAGCTATGCAATGGAAACCGGCTAATGGCATCTCACCAAGGTAATTTATTATTTGCTAACCCCAATAATAATGGTGCATTGCATTTTGGAATAAGTTTTAAAACACCTGATGAATGGAAAAACCAAACGCAGGTAGATTTTCAAAACAGAAATAGTGTCGTTGATTTTCTTCTGAAAGAATTTTCCGATTGGGACGAACGCTACAAAGAATTGATTCATACGACGTTGTCATTTGTAGGATTGGCTACACGGATATTTCCTTTAGAAAAGCCTTGGAAAAGCAAGCGCCCATTACCCATAACAATGATTGGGGATGCCGCACATTTGATGCCGCCTTTTGCAGGGCAGGGAGTAAATAGTGGGTTGGTGGATGCCTTGATATTGTCTGATAATCTAGCCGATGGAAAATTTAATAGCATTGAAGAGGCTGTTAAAAATTATGAACAGCAAATGTTTATCTATGGCAAAGAAGCACAAGAAGAATCAACTCAAAACGAAATTGAAATGTTTAAACCCGACTTTACGTTTCAGCAATTGTTAAATGTATAAAATGGAATAAAACGGCACATAACAAACAAATTGGCAATAGAGCCGGTGAAGTACTTCTATTGAACTTTTGTGCAATGTTGAAGATTAGTAATTCTATTCAACATTTGTGCTAAAAGTCGGCTCCATCGCCAATTTGCCAAACGTTGTACGACATAGTAAAACCGAACCAAACAAAATGAAAGTCAGAGAAGAAAAGTTAAGAACAATTATAGAATGGT